>JAEWLD010000298.1 GCA_023393485.1 Bacteroidota bacterium | reverse complement strand
AAGTCACACTGTACGAACCGCTTTCAATATAAGTTGTTCCATTGGCCGTCCAAGTGTAGCTGCCGCAGGCCGTTTCAGAGATAGATTCTGTCGTTGGCTGGTTGACTGTCAAGTTCAAAGTTGCCGTGTGCGCGCATCCGTTGGCATTCGTCGTTACATTGGTGTATGTGCCGCTTTCGGTATAAACCTGCCCGTTGGCCGCCCAGGTAAAGTTGCCGCAAGCCGTTTCAGAAACAGATTCCGTTGTCGGTTGGTTTACGGTAACCGACAAAGTTGCAGTTGCTGCATGTTGACCGGCATCCGGTGTAAAAGTGTAAGTGCCGGAAGTCATATTGTTAATTACCGCCGGAGACCAGGTTCCGGTAATGTTATTGGTTGACGTTGCCTCCAATGCCGGAGCGGTATCGCCTGCGCAAATGGGCGCAATCGCGTTGAACGCCGGAATGGCAAGCGGCAACATGGATGGGTTACTGTATTTCAGGACTACTGCATTCTGCTGGTTGTAGCCGCAGATATAAATTGAACTGAAATCGTCCGATGCGAAAAACTGCGTAATGTAGTTTTGGTTGGCCGGAGTGTTCGGATGCGGAATGTCGAACAGTGTATATCCGTTCGTGCCGAAAGTCGTATCGAGTGAACCGTCGGTCAGGTAGCGCGCCATGATCAGGTTCGGATGCCCGAAAGTGGCGCTGTCATATACGGTTCCCGCAAGCAGGATTTTGCCGTCGGTCTGGACCATGATTTTGCTGAAATCGGCTTTTCCCGAAGCGCCCACGTTCAGATCGGGAATCGTCAGAACGCCCGAAGTGCCGAAAGAGCTGGCCGTGTTTCCCGATGCCGTCCATTTCTGGACAACATTGGTCAAAACGCTGCCGGAATATGCGATTCCGCCGCCCAAAAGGTACATTGCACCGTCCGCATCGAAAGCCATATCCGATTTCTCGGCATAATAGGAATTGTGGTTTTGCGATTTAACTACCGGCTGGCTGCTGCCCGAAATGATGGCGAACGTCGCCTGCTGGTGCCCCGAATTCGTACTGTCGCGGTATCCCGAAACACCGCAAACGATCACCGAGCCGTCAGGCTTCAGGTACAAATTGTGCATGTATTCGATCGTCGCATAACCGATAGCAGTGTGACTGATGTTGATGCCCAGTTCCGATGCATCAAAGTTAAACGTACTGTCATACGTGCCGTCGGCGTTATACCGGCGCACATAATAGTCATTATAGCTTCCGTAAGCCGTATCGCTGTTTCCGGCAATGAGCAACTTGTTATCGGCCGTTTCCCTGAACGTTACATGCCCGTCGATGTCGTCACCCAAATCGATTCCGGTGTATCCGGCTCCCGAACCCAGTGCCGGGTCGACGGTTCCGTCCAAATTGTAACGGCCTAACGTATAAATGTCATAAACCGCTTTGGTAATAAGTGTAATATGATTGTTGTTGACCGTGAAGCTCTCGATGTACTCAAACGGCTGCACGATGTTGATGAATCCGCCGGCGCCAAAAGACGTATCGGGAGTTCCGTCTGCATTGAGTCGTTTGAATTTTGTGCCCTGCGTATAGATGACTTTTCCGTCGGGCTGGACGAAACGCGCGAAGGAAGCGCCATCGTCTGTATTGACCAATACGTAGCCATTGGTTCCAAAGTTCGTCTCGAGCGCACCATCTTGCGCGGTCATGATACTGGAAACCAGCGCAAACAATAAAATTGTAATTTTTTTCATGAAGAATTAGATTAATTGAAAATTAGGGTGGTAAGTTTTAACTTTCTTTTTGGCGCGCAAACATACTATATTTTCACCGTAGAAATATTTGTTTCCGCGACGGATTATCAACATTAACGTTCATATACGATAGCCTTTTGAAACCACCGGCAAACATAAAATAAAGTCATTGATCGATTTAGATGGATGAACGTGCGTAAGGTTTTACCGTACTTCCGCAAGCATTTGGAGGATTAACGATTTGTCGCGGCTAATTTTCAAAAAGATAGACCAGTGTGTAGTTTTCGACCTCGGTAAAAAACACGCTGAATCGGCGCACGAGATTGTTGAAGTGTAGGGTCGCAGTGGTTTTGCCGTCGGCCATTTCGAATGGCGCAACATCGATATGGTCTTTAAAACTGATTCCTTTTTCGTTTCGGATTTTAAAAACGGCTTCCTTGATGCCCCAATTTACGGTTAGTTTGCTGATGTAATCGGGCGCGGTTTTGTCAAGGATAAAACCGGGTTCAATGAATTTATAGGCGATCGTTTCGATTTTGTTCCGACGAAGTTCAAGGTCAAGCCCGGTGGTTCTGTCACTGAGAATGATTGCTGAAAAATCATGTGAATGCGATATTGAAATGTGCGTGCGGTCTTTGAGATGCGGCTTGCCGAAAGCGTCGTAGTACAAATCGTGGTCTGAATATCCGGCTTCCTGAAGCAACAGTCGAACGGCCAAAATTCCTTTTTTATGCTGGTCTGATTTTATTGAGCCGACACGGAAAAGCGTTGTATCTGTAATATCGGCGCAGTCAAACAAATCGACGAGTGCTTCGGTGATTTTCCAAAGCAGCACTTTTGTGGATTTGTCGTGATGGATGATTTGATGTAACGGCATGCGGTAAAACGTATTCCCTAGCCCGGATGGCAGCGGATAGCCTTTTGCAGAAAGCCGCTTATTTTTATTTGCGTTTGACAGCGACCAACGGAAGCTGGAAAAAGCAATTTAAAAATTGCGGATTTCAAAAAAGCTATGAGCGAACAGCCGGATTCAGCTCCTGAAAATTCATGCGATTGTAACCCAGAAACTTACGTTTTTAAACAACTCATAAATATTCTGCAAAGCTGTTTATAATAAAAACTAATCCGTAAATTTGCGCACTTAATTCGCTAATAACAAATATACGATAATGAGTACAACGACAATGCCTTTCGTGGCGTACAAAGTAAAAGACATTTCCCTGGCTTCATGGGGAAGAAAGGAAATTGAGCTCGCCGAGGCCGAAATGCCTGGCCTGATGTCATTGCGTGCCGAATATGGCGCCTCGCAACCGTTGAAAGGCGCTCGCATTGCCGGTTGCCTGCACATGACCATCCAAACTGCGGTCTTGATTGAAACTTTGAAATATCTTGGCGCCGAAGTGACTTGGTCTTCCTGCAACATTTTTTCTACGCAAGATCACGCTGCGGCTGCGATTGCCGATGCCGGAATCCAGGTGTACGCCTGGAAAGGCATGAATGAGGAAGAATTTGACTGGTGCATCGAGCAGACATTGTTCTTTGGCGAAGACCGCAAACCGCTCAACATGATTTTGGACGACGGCGGCGACTTGACCAACATGGTTTTTGACCGCTACCCGGAATTGGCTGCCGGAATCAAAGGTTTGTCTGAAGAAACTACGACTGGCGTTCACCGTTTGTATGAGCGTATGAAAAACGGCACGCTTGTAATGCCGGCGATCAACGTAAACG
>JAEWLD010000285.1 GCA_023393485.1 Bacteroidota bacterium | reverse complement strand
ATTGTTACATTCGTTCCTTCAGTATCACCATTGATGATGATGTTGCCAGCCGCAACTGAAGTTGGGTTATCGCCGCTGATTGTTCCTGCAGAAACTACAACAGAATACGTAGCGTTACCGGCGCCTGTAAATGGAACAACAACATTGTAAGTGTCCAATCCCGAAGTCACGGCGTCACAAGTAGCGGTCTCCGCGCCAAAAGCAAATGTGCAAGATGCTGAAACATTGCTCAGTTTGATGTCGTCAAGCCTCATCTGCGCTGTTGCAGGCTGGGTAAAACGCAATGACAAAGATGTTGCAGACGGAATTTGGCTTCCGCCAATCGTAACTAGGTTCCAGCTTGTGTTGGCGTTGTTAGGGAAAGTGATCGGTGTCCAGGTCGCGCCGTTATCGGTACTTTTTTCAAGAACCAATTGTGTAGTGGCAACACTGGTTAAATAACCGAAGGAAAGTTGCAAATCAGCGGTGCTGTATGCCGATGTGTTCAATCCGTCGATTTGGAAATACCGTCCGGCCGTTGAAGTCAAAAATACGTTTCCGCTTCCTGAAGCGCCGCTGTATCCTGAAGAAGGCAATGAAGTCCTGACGTCTCCGGAACCGCTGTAGACAATAGGTGCGCCGTTTTGGAAGGTAGCAGGAGCTGTTCCGTTGACATAATCCGTAATCAGCGTCGTAGCAGATGGCGTACCCATATTTTCAGAATAAAAGGTCTGGCCAAAAGAATAACTGCCGATAGCAATTAATAATAAAGTGTAAAGTTTTTTCATTTTTAAATTAGTAAGAAATTAGCATACAAATATAGACAGTATTTTTTGCTGCCGAAAAAATTCGGTATTAAAATAACTTTAAAAAAAAGGCAAAAAAAAGAAGCTCAATTATTTAATAATCAGCTTCCTTGTGGCAGTGGCATCATCTTCCTTAATCTTGATGATGTAAACGCCCGGCGATAAGTTCGACACGTTAAGTTCGCGCGAATTGAGCGTTGTCTGCAGGACACGCTTGCCCAACACGTCAAAAATGGTGATTTCCTTATCGAGTGAAGATTTTGAAGTAATGTAAATTTTACCGTTGCTCACAGGGTTAGGGTAAAAGTTCAAACCTTCGATAGTTTGGTCTTTTACAGACTGTTTGGCGTCTTGCGCAGATGCGGCAAACGTAAACAAACAGAAAAGAAGCATGTATAAGTAGTTCTTCGTCATTGGTGCAATTCGGTTTGGTAAAGGTAATAAAGTTTTTCAAAAAATAAAGCCAAAAAAAACGCCTCTTGCAAAAAGGAGGCGTTTTTCCCGATTTTAATCCAAAAAAACTTATTGCATCCAATCCATCCAGGCAGGCTGGGCGGCGCCCGCTCCGGCACCCGCTCCTGTTCCGGCGACAAATAGCGCGGGCAGGTTTGAAGCCGTTGTTACATTGTTGATGTTGATATTTTGGATGGGGTGCGAGGCAAAGTAGGCCTGTGAATCCGTACCGTCAAAATTGACGCCGAATCCCGCGCGGGATGCAGTACTTTTAAAGTCGGCGATGTATACGTTCGTGATCGTTGCCTGTGTTCCCCTTCTTAACCAAATTCCGCCTTCTTTGGCAACATCGGAACTGTTTCTGCCAATCAGCGTTACGTTTGATATCGTCGGGTTCGAAATTGGAGCCAACAACGGATTGGTTGCGTTATTGTCTGCTTCAATTCCGCGGCTGTCAGCAGAAAGGCCTGTGGCAACCGATTGGTCCGAATACAGGTTTGTCGCCGTACCGTTCCAGCCTTCGGTCCAGTCAAAAGAATCATCCTGGCATCCGAGTGCGGCTAGATTCGCAACGTTTACCGAGCCGCCGAACCATTCGAAACCGTCGTCGGAACCTTGCGATACCACGATATTGTTTACGGTTGTTCCGGAACCTACTGCATAGAACGTCATTCCGTTGAATTCAGCCTCGTCGTTGATGAGGTTTCCGGAATATTCGATGATGATATGCGAATAAACGCCTGAATCATCGGCAGGGTTCGTCCCGCCGTAAGTCATCCCGGTCACTTCGGCCTGCACATTGGTTCCCAGGTTTGTGATGGCCTTGCCGCAGATAACGATTCCGCCCCAGTCCTGCGGCGCAGGCGTTGCACTGTTCGAGGTGAAAAGAATCGGGTTGGCGGCAGTTCCCTGCGCAATCACTTTAGCGCCTTTTTCAACACCAAGGAAGGCAACTTCTTCATAAGCGGCGTCGGCTTCGATTACCGTTCCTGCGGGAATGGTCAAAGTTACGCCAGGTTTTACATAAGTTGCGCCTCTTAAGGTATAGACCGTCCCGGCGTTGAGCGTCATGTCTTCTGTGATATTTCCCTGCAGTACTCCAGTTGTGGGCACTGTCGGCCCGTTATTGTCGTCGCTTGAACAGCTTGTCAAAACTGCCCCAAAAAGGAATAGGCCTAATACTAGTTTTTTCATTGATTTATTGTTTTTGAATTTAATAATGCAAATGTTGTATTTTGTCTACTGACCGGTGTTAACACCCAATTATCTAATCGTTATCTTAAAACAGCTGGATTGTTAAATCCGGGTTACCAATGTTTCGGCTGTCTTTGATTTAGAATATTTTATATCTAAGGCCTAAGCTGAAATCGATGCCTGTTTTATATGAATATGTCGTGATGTCTCCAGATGAATTTTCCTGAAATCGTTCAATTTTACTGTTGAGCATATTCTTGACGTGAAAACTGATGCCGAGGCGTTCACCCAATTCCGCGCTTGAAATCAGGTTTAGCGTCATGATTCCTTTTTCTGTCACGTTGCCGCCGCTTTGGATGTTGCCCAGCGCGTAAATTCTATCGTGGAAGTAATTTCCGACCAATGATATCGTCGGCCTGAACGCGCCGCCTTCAATTCGGTAAGTCAAATCGGCATTTAATAAAATCGGTGACGCACCCTGTAAACGGTCTTTGGAGTCGTTGAAACTCACGCTGATTGTATTGTTGGTTTCGGCGGCTACTTTTTCAGAGTCGAGTTTTTGCTCAGAATACATATAAGTAAAATTGAATCCCGCCGATAACTGTTCTTCATCCTTGATTTTCCAGATGTTCTTCCTGATTTCAAATTCCGCCCCGGCAACAAACGCGTCATCGCCGGCATTGACGAAAGTATTGTCATTGAGCGCTGAATTGAGTCGCGTCTTGCTGATTGGATCAACCAGATATTTTCCGAAAGCCGTAACCGAAACGAGTTGGTCATTGCTTGGGAAAAGTTCCCATTTGACGTCGAAATTGTAGTTCGCGGACGGTTTCAGAAAGGCATTGCCAACGGTGCTTTCGCCGACCACTTCAAAACGGAACGGCGCCTTTTCTATAAATTGCGGCAAAGTGTAAGTCTTGCTCGCCGCCACGCGCAGGTTTTGTTTGTCTGTCAGGCTGTATTTGAGTGTCGCGACCGGAAGGATGTATAGCTTGTCGATTTTTGCATCGTCAAAATTGACGTTAGGCAATGAAATATTGGTTTCCCATTTCATTTCCTGCAATACTTTTTCGGCCCTCAGACCAATGCTATACGTCAGCTTTTCCGACGGCGAGCGTTCAAAATTGACCAATCCGGCATGGATGTTCAGGTCTGCATTGTATGTAAACGGTTTGAGGCTTCCGGCGTTTCGCGCGGTCAAAATCTTAAAAGTATTCTCGATGCTGGTTGACAATGACTGGTTGTCCGGGTTCAGGAAATCGTCAATCGTGTCTTCTGTGGTCGGGACGCTTCCATTGATCCGGAAGTTGAACTGTGTCGCTTCAAAATCGCGCGACTTTACACGTCCATTATAGCCGACCGACAACTTTCCTTTGAAATCGGCATCGGCTGTTTTAAAAAATTTGTAGGTAAAAACGGCTTTTGCCGCAAGTTCTGTTTCGTCCAGCCCTTGGAAATAACGATTGTTCGTGGACTGCGTATTGGTGTTGAAAATGTAACCGTTGCTGCTCTCGACCAACGTATTGGTGATCCTGTCGGGCATTTCAGCTTTAATCGATGAAATTGAGCTGCCCCAATTGAGCTCAAGCCTTTCGTTGAGGTCATGTTTGCCGAGTAATTGGTTTGCGAAAAGTTGATTTTCCTCGGTGATTGTCTGCCTTGTAAAGCTTTCGGATCCGTTCTCATTGGTGAAATAATATTCGTTGACGTCGCTCTTTGAAGAATTGATCAGCACGCTGTTGAATTTAATCGAATGTCCCGGATTGATTTTAAAAGCCGCGTTAATCATCGCCGTCGCTTTTGTAACGTATTCAAATTTGTCGACATCGTAAAAGTTCTCGATGACGTTGTCATTGGTATTGCCAACGTTGATCTGACTCCCCGATTTGAGTCCGTAGCCGTTGTCAAACGACGCCGTTCCGAACAAACTCAATTTACCCCGTTCCCCGATATTGAAACTATGTCCGCCCGAAATCCCGAAATTCACGGCCGCCGGATTGCTTTCGGCTTTCGGAACCCAACGGTTTTCAAATTGGTAAATATTGATGTTGCTGGGTTTAAACACATCGTAAAAGCCTGATTTTTGGATGCCGTCAGCCACTTTAAAGCGGGCGTTGAAGGCGTTATTGTTGATTGTGCTGCCGGTCTCGAGATTCAATTTGCCTTTGCCGGCATGTTCCTTTGAGACAATGTCTATGTTTGCCCCGCCAACGTCGCCATACAGCTCAGCCGAATAGGTTTTGCTGACGCCGATTGATTGGATGACATCGGTCGAAAATAAATCGAGCGCGACGTTCTTATTGGCAGGCTCGTTTGAGGGCAACGGCAATCCGTTCCACGTAGTGCTGTTGTAACGGTCGCCAAGCCCGCGGACGAAAATTCCGCTGCTGCCTTCCTGTCTTGAAATTCCGGTTACTTTGGTGACTGCCGCAGCGGCATCGCTGACACCTTTGCGCGTCATTTCCTGTGCGCCGATGCTTTGCTTGATTTCGACGGCTTTCTGCTGTTCGACGAGCAGTGCCGTTTCGCGCTCGCGGCTTCCCGTTGCCCGGATTTCGACATCCTTGAGCGTGTAACTTCCAGTTCCGAGCGTTTGGGTTGCCGTAACCGTTTCGCCCGCCATGACGGTAATTTCTTGCTCCTGCCGCTCATACCCGACAAAGCTGAATTCAATCACATAGGTTCCGGGGGCGATGCTAAAGGTGTATTTTCCGTTTTCGTCGGCGGTAGTGCCGGTGGTTGTGCCTTTGATGACGATGTTTGCGAACGGCAGCGGCATGCCGGCCATGTCTTTATCTGAAATGACGCCTGCAATCATTCCTTTCTGTGCCAATGCCGCAACTGACATCAGCAAAGCAAATATTAGAATCTTGAATTTCATGGATGTTCAATTTTGGTGCAAAGTAACGGGCGATTTGTAACGCCGGAGTTATCCATCGGTTACGGTTTGGTTTAATAATGTTTACCCAATTGTTAACAGATTAAATTACGGTTAACACCTTGTTTGCTTCAATTGTTTATCTTTACTTTTGACGTAGAAAACCGATGGAAAAAAGCTCATGAAAAAAAAAGACATCAGGATTTTACTCGTTGATGACGAACCGGACATCCTGGAAATCGTTGGCTACAATTTGTCTCAGGAAGGTTATCAGATCCTGACCGCGACAAACGGCAAGGAAGCTGTCGCCAAAGCTAAAAAAGAGCTGCCGCACCTGATTATCATGGATGTCATGATGCCCGAAATGGATGGCATGGAAGCCACCGAAACCATCCGTAAAATCCCCGAACTCAGCAACGTCATAATTACATTCCTGACGGCGCGTTCAGAAGACTATTCCCAAGTCGCGGGTTTTGACGCCGGCGCCGACGATTACATTTCAAAGCCGATCAAGCCAAAACTCCTTGTCAGCAAAGTCAAGGCGTTGTTGCGCCGTTTAAAGGGAGACGACGGCCAGCACCCGGCAACGCTAAATGTCGGCGGAATCGAAATCAACCGCGAAGAATACAAAATCATCAAAGAAGGGCGCGAAATCATTTTGCCGCGCAAGGAGTTCGAGTTGTTCTATTTGCTCGCCTCAAAACCGGGCAAAGTCTTCAAGCGCGAGGAAATCCTCGATAAAGTCTGGGGAAATGACGTGATAGTCGGCGGCCGGACGATTGATGTCCACATTCGCAAACTGCGCGAGAAAATCGGCGAGGAATTGTTTAAAACCATAAAAGGCGTCGGGTATAAGATTGAAGCATAAATGGCGGTCCAATTCAAAAGAACGTATCGGTTTGCCGTAAAATCGGCATTTTACATCACGCTGTTCTCAACGGGATTGCTCGTCATACTCGGTTATCTTTTCGCAACCATTACACCGGAAGTCTATGTTTACTTTGGCGCCTGCGTCGCTGCTTTTTCGTTTTTGGTGATCCAGTATCGGGTCGAGCGGTTCATTTACCGGCGCGTCAAAAAAATCTACGACGACGTTTCGCTGCTCGAATCCACGAGTTTCATCAACCAATCGGTGACAACCGATATGGAAACCCTGACGCGCGAAGTCCAAAAATTCGCTTCAGATAAAAAGCTTGAAATCGAAACCCTTAAAGTCCGTGAAGAATACCGCCGCGAATTCCTCGGCAATGTCTCGCATGAACTCAAAACGCCACTGTTTACCGTTCAGGGTTATCTGTCAACGCTGCTCGATGGCGGAATGAAAGACAAATCCATCCGCAAAAAATACCTCGAGCGCGCAGAAAAAGGCGTCGAGCGATTGATCTACATCGTCCAGGATCTGGATATGATGGCCAAACTTGAAAATGGCGAACTCAATACCGAATTTGCCAAATTTGACATCATCGCCGTAGTCCAAAATGTCTTCGATCTGCTTGAAATGGAAGCTTCAAAAAAAGACATCATGCTTTTGTTCGATCGCAAATACGCCAAACCGGTCTATGTCATCGGCGACCAGGAAAAAATTGAACAGGTCGTCAGGAACCTGATTGTCAATTCAATTAAATACGGAAAGGAAAAAGGCTCGACCGAAGTAGGCATCGAGGATTTCGTCTCAAACAAAGTCATCGTCCGGATTACCGACAACGGCGAAGGCATTTCCAGGCAAAACATTCCGCGCCTGTTCGAGCGTTTTTTCCGTGTCGATAAAAGCGGTTCGCGTGCAGAAGGCGGTTCAGGCCTCGGACTGGCTATCGTCAAGCACATCATTGAGGCGCACAATGAGAAGATTTATGTTGATAGCGTTCAGGGAAAAGGTTCGGAATTTTCGTTTACGCTGGAAAAT
>JAEWLD010000277.1 GCA_023393485.1 Bacteroidota bacterium | reverse complement strand
CGCGAGTTCGGCCGGATTGAGCATTCCATTTACAAGGCCGCCGCGCGACGAAGTGTTCATTCCGGCAAAATGCTGCTGTGCGCTCATTGTAGAAACGGCAAGTAAACTGATTAAGACAAACAGGTTTTTCATGACAACGAATTTAGCGCAAAAGTTATCAATATTAACAGCCAAACGGTTACAATATTAACTCGCCGCGTTATATAATTTGAATTGAATTCCAAAGTGTGTCATCGGGAACGCGGGCAATCAGTGTCAGGTTTTCCTTGGTGACCGGATGGATAAACGTGAGCCGGCGTGCGTGCAGGCAAATGCCGCCATCGGGATTGCTGCGGTCAAAACCGTATTTTAAATCGCCTTTGATCGGGCAGCCGATTGCTGACAATTGTGCGCGAATTTGATGATGCCGACCGGTGTGAAGATCAATTTCAAGGACGAAGTAATTGTTCAGCGAGGCGATGATTCGGTAATCGAGAACGGCTTTTTTGCTATTCGGCACTTCTTTGATATGCGCTTTTGAAGTGTTGTTTTTTTCGTTTCTGACCAGGAAATGCTCGAGTGTTGCCGCGTCGTTCTCGGGCCGGTTTTTAACGATTGCCCAATAAGTTTTTTGGGTTTCGCGGTTTTTGAACATGTCGTTTAGCCGCGCAAGTGCTTTCGATGTCCTGGCAAATACTACAATTCCCGTGGTTGGCCGGTCTAAACGATGGACGACGCCCAAAAAAACCTCTCCCGGTTTGTCATATTTCTCTTTGATATATTCCTTGACAATTTCCGAAAGCGGTTTGTCGCCGGTTTTGTCGCCCTGCACGATGTCGCCCACGCGTTTGCTGACCACGATAATGTGGTTGTCTTCGTGGAGGATTTGGAGGTTATTTTTTGTAGACAGAACTTTCATGAAACGTCAGCGCCGCATTAGCGATCACTTCACTGGTTAATATTTTCAAATAGGGTTCAGTGAATTTCTTTTGCAGTGGAAATCCTTTTTGCGAAGAATGAGCGAAAATATTGGAACCGAAACCGCGACCCGAAGGGAAACTTCCTAATTATTAATTATTAATTATTAATTGTTAATTGTCCATCAATATTGCTCCTTCTCATTCGGAAAATCCCTCGTCTTCACATCATCAACATATTTTCCGATTGACGCCGTCATATCGTCATATAAATTCATGTAGCGTCGCAAAAAGCGCGGGCTGAATTCGTTGTTCATGCCGAGCATGTCGTGAATCACCAAAACCTGGCCGTCAACGCCGCCGCCGGCACCGATGCCAATGACCGGGATTGAAATGCTTTTGGCCACTTTTTCGGCAAGCGCTGCGGGAATCTTTTCGAGCACAAGAGCAAAACAGCCGATTTTTTCAAGCATTTGCGCATCTTCCAACAGTTTTTCGGCTTCGGCTTCTTCCTTGGCGCGGACGGTATAAGTTCCGAATTTGTAGATTGATTGCGGCGTCAGGCCCAAATGGCCCATAACCGGAATGCCCGCGTTGAGAATGCGCCTGATCGATTCCTTGATTTCACTGCCACCTTCCATTTTTACCGCGTGGCCGCCGCTTTCCTTCATGATCCGGATTGATGACCGCAGGGCTTCTTTTGGGTCGGATTGGTAGCTTCCAAAAGGCAGATCGACGACGACCAGCGCGCGTTGGGCGGCCCGAACCACCGACGACGCGTGGTAAATCATTTGGTCCAATGTGATCGGCAACGTGGTTTCATGTCCAGCCATGACGTTTGAGGCCGAATCGCCCACCAGAATCACATCAACACCTGCCGAGTCAACGATTTTAGCCATCGTAAAATCATAAGCGGTCAGCATCGAGATTTTTTCGCCGTTGGCCTTCATCTCAATCAGCGTACGGGTTGTTATGCGTTTGTAATCTTTCTTTGCGGTTGACATGGCGCTGGTTTTAAAATGGTCTGTAAAAGTACTAAAGGTTTTGTTTCCTGTAACACACGAGCGGTTTTTTGCACTAACTTTCATCGATAAATCAAAATCATGCGCAAACTTATACTATTGCTGTTCCTGCTTGCATTGCAGCCGGCATTTTGTCAGGAAGCCGATGTCAGGCGTGCCGTCGAGGATTTTTTCAGGGCTTTCCATAGCCGCGATACAATAGCGATGACATCCGTTTTGGCCGACGAACTCGTATTGCATACAATAACCGAAAAGGCCAGTGGCATCAACCTTTCGGTCGAAACGCGCGAGGCATTCCTAAAATCAATAGCATCGACGCCGAAAAGCGTCAAATACGAGGAAAAACTCTTGGCATGGAACATCCAGATAGACGGTAAACTTGCGCACGTCTGGACGCCGTATGAGTTTTACATCAACGATAACATCGTTCATACGGGTGTCAATTCTTTTCAACTTTATTGGAAAAACGGCATTTGGAAAATTATCTACTGCGCCGACACGCGAAATCGCCCGTAACTCTTATTTGCCGCTGTTTCGAATAAAAATTCCCATGTTCGGATCAATATAATTTGATTTGGCGATTTGTCGGTTAAGGACAATTTGCTACCTTAAATGAAAAATCACTGGGATGGAAGTAATTATTGTCGGGGCCGGCGCATCGGGCTTGATGGCCGCTTATGAATTGGGCCGCAAAGGAATCGGTGTCACTGTTCTTGAGGCCGAAAATCGCATCGGTGGCCGGATCCGAACTTTTACGCCGCCCGGATTCCTGCACGAGATTGAAGCCGGCGCCGAATTTATCCACGGCGATCTGCCACTGACAATGCGGCTGATGAAAAAAGCAGGCTTATCCTGCCGTCCGGCAACCGGAAAGATGTACAAT
>JAEWLD010000275.1 GCA_023393485.1 Bacteroidota bacterium | reverse complement strand
CAGCCACCTCCGATTTTGTGTTTGCCGTGCTTTTCGAGCGCACCAGCGTGTGACCGCATGTCCAATAAATATAATGTGATGTTTGCCTTACGCGGCGCGAACCCGATTTTGAACCAGTCGACTTCGCGGCCCGAACGTTCACTTTTGTACCGTTTGAAGCCAAATCCAATGATCGATGCGCCCCACATCACGGGTTTTTCGCCCGAAGCTTTTTCCATCATCTTCATCACTGTCAGGCTATCGGTACGTTTTTGCGCGTCGGTGATCGCATTAATGAAATCGGCCGGATTGACCTCGGTCGGCTTAGTTTTGATTTCAGCTACTTTTGCCATAGTATATTTTTAAAATTCATTGAAAATCATCGTTAAAGCGTTATGGAAATACCTTACCCATTCTGCCCGGGATTTGGCTTGACGAACAGGCGATATCCAATATAGGCAATTATAACAATCGCTATTACGATGGCAAGGTTTTTAGTTTCACTGATGGCAAAGCCAATAAACAACATAACAGTCACCAGCAAAGCCAAACCTGTCGAAAACGGATATAACCACGCCTTATACGGTCTTGGCAAGTCCGGTTCCTTTTTGCGCAGCACAATAAGCGATGCAAAAGCAAATCCTGTTACAACCGTCATCATAAATGTCGCAAGGCCAAACAATTCCTCAAAATCGCTGACCAGAATCAGGGCAAAAGCAAACGCAAAACAAATAAACAGTGCGTAATATGGCGTGCCGCCTTGGTTGACAACCGTGCTTATTTTCGGAAAATACCGGTCACGACCCATTCCGTACAAGATTCTTGAAGGAATCATCATATAAGCGTTGAGAATGCTGATCAGTGAAAAAATGGCAACGGCTGTCATCAATGATTTACCCCACGCGCCGAATGCAACGTTTGCGGCATCGGCAGCTGCCAAGGGAGAGTTTGCGATTTCGGTGACCGGCAGCACATAAAGAATGGCTGCATTGATAAAAACATAAAGCAATCCTACGGTCAAGGCGCCGATCAAGTACGATTTTGGGATATTCTTGTCGGGGTCGCTGGGCTCCTCGGCAAAAAATGAGACAGACTTCCAGCCATCATACGTTCCCATGATCAGCTGCAGCGATTGGAACACTGCAATCCAAAAACTGCCTATCGCAAAACCTGGCAAATATTCCTCAGGTTTGGGCTCGTGGGTAAGACATCCGAGAATCAGCACGAGAAACAAAATGATTTTTACCGCACTGCTGACTTTCTGGATAAAACTACCGCTTCTGACGCCCGGTAAATTAACGAGCATAAAAAAAGTCAAATAACCTAACGCAATTATTGTCTGGTATTCCGCCAGCGATGGGTAAATCAGTACGGTATATTCGCCGAGCACGATACAAAAATACGCCGGCGCGATGGCATTGGTCAAAAAATCGAACCAGCCGTTGATGAACCCAGCGTAATTGCCGAACGCGCGCTTAATATAATTGTACGCACCGCCGGCCTTGGGCAGCATTGTCGTCAATTCGGCATATGAACTCGCGGCGAGCAAAATATATAACCCGATCGCAACCCAGCAATACATGATGAGCCGCGCGTCAGGCAACAACGCCGCAATGCTTCCGGGCGTTCGCAAAATGCCGCTGCCGATCGTACTTCCGGTAACGACGGCAATCCCGAAGGCGATGCCGAGTACGCGCTTGAGATGATTTGTTGGCGGTTTACCCAAGTTTTTGTCGTTGGATTACTTTAAGGTTTTTTTATGATTTCGAAATTTAGTGAAATTTGCGCAAACGCCTAACTTGCAGTAAAATTTACACAATGGCAAAGCGTGTCAAAGCCGGCCAATCCTTGAAAATCCCGAAGTCAATCATTCTTACGGGTAAATTTTTGCAGGTTATTTCCCCGGTACTTGCCGCACGGTTCGCCGCACGATTGTTTACCACGCCAATAAGGCACAAAATGCCGAAACGCGAGCTCGAAATGGACCGCAAAAGCATACAGGAAAACGTCCGTATCGAGTCAATTGAAAAAGACGTTGTAATCTATCGTTACGGCAGGGGCGAAAAGACCATTCTGCTGGTTCACGGATGGTCAGGGCGCGGCACGCAACTCGTCAAATTTGCCGACGCATTTGCGAAAGCCGGTTATTCGATTTTAAGTTTCGATGCACCAGCCCATGGAAAATCCCCGGAAAAAACCTCGATCATGCCGGAATTCATCGCGACGATTCTACAGCTCGAAAAGCAATACGGCCCATTTGAAGCCGCGGTCGGCCATTCGCTTGGCGGAATGTCATTGCTCAACTCGGTAAAGCGCGGACTCAAAATCCGGCGGCTTGTGACCATCGGAAGTGGCGACGTGATTCAGGAAATCATCGACGAATTTATCGAAAAGCTTGGATTGAAGCCAAATGTCGGACAAATCATGCGCCGGCAATTTGAAATGAAAAGCCATGAGTCGATGGATGAATATTCAGCATGGCGCGCGGCAAAGTCGATTGACATCCCGGTTTTGGTGATTCACGATTATGACGACATCGAGGTTTCTGTAAAATGCGCCGGACACATCCACGAGAATCTAAAACACGGCGAACTGATGCTGACCCGCGGGCTTGGCCATCGGAAGATTCTGGGGCACTCCGACGTTATTGGCAAAACGTTGAGATTCATAACCGAAAATAATGCGTAAATTCATAACAAAAAAACATGGGTTATCCAGTTGAAAAATCTGAGGCCGAATGGCACGCACAGCTTGGGCAGGAACGTTACAGGATTTTGCGCCAAAAAGGCACCGAAATGCCGCATACGGGAAAATATAACTTACACTTCGAGCACGGCACCTATTGCTGCGGTGCATGTGGCGAGCCTTTATTCGCAAGCGACTCAAAGTTCAATTCGAGTTGCGGCTGGCCGTCATTCGACGATGCGATTCCGGGTAAAATAGAATATGTAAAAGACACTTCGCACGGCATGGTCAGGACTGAAATCCTTTGCGCCAATTGCGGCAGCCATCTGGGCCATGTTTTTGACGATGGGCCAACGCCGACCGGACAGCGGTTTTGCGTGAATTCGGCGTCGGTTGACTTCAAGCCGTAATTTAGAATCGTTCGTTTGCCTTTTCTTTTTACTTTTAAAAGAAAAATATGGCAACAACTGATTGGGGCGAAGCGCTCAAGCCTCTTATCAAACAATATCAGGGCAAACAGCATCCGCTTGATTACAAAAATGTTTATCAGCTCATGGTAATGGTGTTGCTCGCCGCGCAGGATTCGGACGCGCATATCAATAAGGTCACAAAAGATTTTTTTGCGGCTTATCCGGATTTGAAAGCATTATCCAAAGCGAGCTCTGCCGACATGCTCAAATACCTGAGTGGCGTGCGCAACCATGCGACCAAGATTTCATGGTTACAGGAAATCGCTTCACAACTGCAGGATGACAAGAACATTCCAAAAAACATGAAGGATTTGACAGCGCTCAAAGGTATTGGGCGCAAGTCTGCCAATGTCATTTTGCGCGAAGCCGGAGCTGAAGCTGAAGGCATTATGGTTGACTTGCACGTTCTTCGCGTTGTTGACCGCCTGGGGATTTCGCACGCCAAGACCGGCGATAAAATGGAAAAAGACATGATGGCTGTCATTCCCCGGGATTTATGGGGCGAAGTCGGAAT
>JAEWLD010000125.1 GCA_023393485.1 Bacteroidota bacterium | reverse complement strand
TTGCTCAAATTTATCGAGCGCCTTGTCCATGATTTGCCTTTCTTTCGGGAACCAGCCTTGAGTCAGGAGAAAAATCCCTGAAATGATCAGGACAACGCTGATGCCTTTCTTGATCAGCAATATATTTTTCCTGGTGAGATAAGTCCTGAGCTGTTTTGCCAGCAGAATCTTGAAAATATCGGTTACGAAATAAGTCAGGATAATCGACGAGAAAAACGTAAAAATCCGCGACGGCTTCATTTCCAACTGTGGCCCGAAAGTGATGATGATCGCAAGCCAAAAACCCAGTACGCCGATATTGATGAAGTTCAGGAAAAAGCCTTTTGCAAACAGTGAAAAATAGTTCTTTTTTGCAAGTTCTTTTGGATCTTCGGGATCGATATTTTTTTTAGCCTTTTTGTTTTTGAGAAAACTGATGATGCCATAAGTCAACATGACAAGCCCGCCAAAAACGAACAGCGCCGGATCATCCTTGATGCGTTCAATCAACCGATAACTACTGAAGTAGGCTATCAGGATAAATATGACATCGGCCAAAACAACGCCGAGGTCAAATACAACCGCCGCCCTGAAACCTTTTACGACACTGGTCTCCAAAAGGATAAAAAACACCGGTCCGATGACAAAGCTCAAAAAAAAGCCCCATGGCACCGCTGCTAAAACATCCTGAATCATAAATTTCGCTAAAAGTGTATAACCAAAAGTAGGGAATTCAATTTAAATATCACTTTTTGACTTCGATTGTGCCGCCCAGAGTTGTTTTTTTATTGACCGACGACGGATTGCCGTAAATCCTGATGTTGCCGCCTGCTTTTACATCGGCATCGACTTCATCGGTCGCGTTTACGTCAACTTCACCGCCCGCATTGATATTGACATCGGCATCGCGCGCGGTCAGCGATTTTGCATCGACAATACCGCCCGTGCCGACTTTGATATCGATCGTATTTGCATTGCCTGCCAAAGTGATGTTTGCGCCTGTCACCGATTTGACATCGACATTATCAACATCAAGATTCAATTCAATCTGCGCGCCTTCTTTAGCCGTAACAGTCATTTTACGGGTTTTGATGGTTTCGGAAGTCGTGACTAGTGCGCCTTCGCTTGCGTCAACATCATTGAGCGATTTGAAATACAGTGTCGCTTTGACACTTTCTCCATCGAGCGTGCGGTTGATCGGCATTCGGATTTTAAGCTGATTGTTCTTTGTCACAAATTCAACATCGCCGCTGTGCTGGCCGCGAAGTTCTATTTTGTTTTCATCTGAATGTACGAGCGTAACCTGGATCTGGTCAAACACTTTCAATTGATCAAAATCGCCAAGATTCTTGGTGACTTGCGCCGAAGCGATACCGGCGCCAAACAATAAAAATAAAGCAATC
The DNA here is from genome assembly GCA_023393485.1 of Bacteroidota bacterium. Classification (GTDB taxonomy): domain Bacteria; phylum Bacteroidota; class Bacteroidia; order Flavobacteriales; family Flavobacteriaceae; genus Flavobacterium. Next base: position 9,161 of record JAEWLD010000125.1, on the reverse strand, counting down.
GTTCTCATGTTAATCTTCGTTTTTTCTAATGTAATTGAACTCCATTTGTTTTTTGACAAGGTCGGCATTCTTGACTTTTACATAAACTTCATCACCAAGCTGGAGCAGGTTTTTAGAGACCTGTCCGACAAGCGCGTATTGTTTCTCGTCGAACGTATAATAATCGTCTTTTATTTCCCTGATCCGGCACATGCCTTCACATTTGTTTGAAATGATTTCGACAAAAATTCCCCACTCGGTAACACCTGAAATCACGCCCAGGAATTCCTCATCCTGATGGTCTTTCATGTATTTGACCTGCATGTATTTGACCGAATCGCGTTCGGCTTGTGTCGCGAGGTTTTCCATGTTCGATGAATGTTCGCACTTTTCTTCATACAAAGTTGCATTGGCCGATGCCCCGCCGTCGAGATAATGCTGCAATAAACGATGCACCATTACGTCAGGATAGCGGCGTATAGGAGAAGTAAAATGCGAATAATAATCAAAGGCCAACCCATAATGGCCGATGTTTTCGGTCGAGTATTTAGCTTTGCTCATGCTTCGGATCGCAAGCGTATCGACAAGATTTTGCTCCTTTTTTCCATTGACGTCATTGAGCAATTTGTTGAGCGATGTGGAAATGTCTTTTTTCGACTTCAGATTGAGGCTGTAGCCGAATTTTGAAATCACGCCCTGCAAATTGAAGAGCTTGGTCTCATCAGGTTCGTCGTGGATCCGATAGACGAATGTCTTTTTCTGTTTGCCGATAAATTCAGCGACTTTTCTATTGGCGAGCAACATGAATTCCTCGATCAGGTGATTTGCGTCTTTCGAAATTTTGAAATAAACGCCAATCGGCTCGTCATTCTCATCGAGTTTGAATTTTACTTCGACCTTATCAAATGAAATCGCGCCGTTTTTCATGCGCTGGCTTCTAAGGATTTTTGCGAGTTCGTCGAGCTTAATGGTCGCATGGACAATCTCATCGGGAACGGTATACATTTCACCGGTCAGTGAAATTTCGTCGGGAATCGTTGCGCCTTTGGTCTCAATGATGTGCTGCGCTTCTTCATAGGCGAAACGCATATCGGAATAAATCACCGTGCGCCCAAACCATTGGTTGACGACCTGGGCGTTCGGCGTCATTTCAAAAATGGCCGAAAACGTATATTTTTCCTCATGCGGGCGCAGTGAACAGGCAAAGTTTGACAAGACTTCAGGAAGCATCGGCACAACGCGGTCAACAAGATAAACCGATGTTGCACGGCTGTATGCTTCTTCGTCGAGAATCGTTCCTTCGGCCAGATAATATGACACGTCGGCTATATGGACACCGATTTCGTAGTTGCCGTTGTCGAGTACTTTGAATGACAATGCATCGTCAAAATCCTTGGCGTCTTTAGGGTCAATCGTAAAAGTCAAAGTGTCGCGCATGTCGCGGCGGTTGGCGATTTCCTCTGGATGGATTTTGGTATCGAGTTTCTCTGCGTAGGCTTCGACTTCTGGCGGGAATTCGTACGGAAGTCCATATTCGGCCAGGATTGCATGAATTTCGGTATCGTGCTGGCCCGGTTTGCCCAACACCTGGATGACCGATCCGAACGGGCTGTCAGCTTTTTTAGGCCAATCCTCAATTTTAACCACGACGACATCGCCGTTCCCGGCATCGCCCATTTTGTCTTTAGGAACAAAAATATCGGTGTACATTTTTGGGTTTGCAGTATTGACAAAGGCGAAGTTTTTCTGTATGTCAATCACCCCGACGAACTCGGTTTTGGCGCGTTCCAGGACTTCAATGACTTCACCCTCGGGGCGTTTGCCTTTGCGCCGGTTGTAGACATAGACCTGGACTTTATCGCCGTCAAGCGCGCGATTGAGGTTTTCCCGCGGAATAAACACGTCTTCGGCAAATTCTTCCTTACATATGAAGTAAGCGGTTTTTCGGGTTGTCATGTCTATCGTGCCTTCGTAATAATCTTTACTGATGGCTTTGATCAGGTATTTCCCCGGCTCGGCTTCAATGATTTTCTTTTGCGTCGCAAGAATTTTTAAATCCCTGATGATTTCATTGCGGCTTTTGGTATCGTCTCTTTCAAGTATGGCGGCAATCTGTTTGTAATTAAAGGCGCGGTTGGCATTGGCTGCCAATATTTTTAAAATTTTTCCGGAAAAATCCTTTGGCGGTTTGCCCGGCTTATTTGGCTTTCTACTCATTTTTGGTTTTAAATAAGTCTGAAAATTACGAAATACTTTAACAGTTTTAGGATTTACTTACGCGCTTTAAAGGAATATTAACTTTATAAAAGGTAACTTAGCTAAAAAGCCATGGAAGGTTTTATCACGATAGCCATTTTTTATTACCCGCACGAAATTGAAATCCTCAAGCATTTGCTGAACCGCGAAGGCATCGCTTATTATTTTGAGAACGAAGCGATGTTGTCTGTTGTCCCGATGTATTCAATCGCGCTCGGTGGAATCAGGCTCAAAATCCATCCCAACGACGCCGAACTTGTCCAACAGATCATTGACAGCCTCGATGATAAAACCGATTTAAGAATCGTATAGGCTGAATTAAAATGAGCACTTGCCAATTCCCAACCTTAGTTTTCAACATTAATTAAAAACATAAAAAAGAAAAGATTTTAAATCTGAAATTTTTGATGGTTATTATGTAGTGTGAATAGTCGAAATAAGTTTTCAAACCCGTACTTGTATATTTTGTTTTGGCTTCTTATAACAATTTATTAACACGAAAAGTCACAAGCAAATGATTTATTATAAACGATTTGGCAGTCTCAATCAACAGTTGTTGACAACATCAAAAACCAATTTTTTGTCGATAAATCGATTTATTGGTTTCTGTTGAAAAATGGCGTTTGCCGGCTGAAAACTTTCCTAAAAAATACACAAACTAAATTTGATTTTTTCAATCCTTTTTTTGATTAGGACTTTGTTTCGGATTTCAAAAAAATAGTTCTTATTTTCTATATTCAACTTATCAACACATCATGTCGATTAAGGGCTTAATGAAAATCAACGCTTTGTAAAATTTTTCAACACAGGTTGCCTGTTTGTCGATTTTGGTTAATATAACGCGGGATAATTAATCGGCCAAATGGAAAATCCGTGAGCCGTAGGCCGAAAAACGCAGGGTCGAATCCGTATCTTTGCAACTCGAACCATAAACACAGCAACATGAAAATCTCAATAGGAAACGATCATGCCGGACCTGAGTACAAACAGGCCATAGTAGCCGCGCTCATGGCTGGCGGCCATAAAGTGCTTAATCACGGAACAGATTCTACCGACAGCGTTGATTACCCCGATTTCGGCCATCCGGTTGCAACAGATGTTGAAAACGGAACCGCGGATTTTGGCATCGTTATTTGTGGCAGCGGCAATGGCATCAACATGACGGTCAACAAACATCAGGGGATTCGAGCTGCACTTTGCTGGACCAAAGAAATCGCTGCATTGGCCAGACAGCACAATAATGCGAACATCATCAGTATTCCTGCGCGTTACACGGCGATAAAGCAAGCTGTTGAAATAGTAGAAGTTTTCCTGGCAACCGAATTTGAAGGCGGGCGCCATGCCAACCGGGTCGATAAAATTGCCTGCCGATAATGCACGATCACAGTCACGTCCATATCCATAAACACGAAGTCAATGGCAAAAACCTGCTGTTTTCAATCGTGCTGAACGTCATTATTACATTGGCGCAGGTTGTCGGCGGGATTTTGTCCGGGAGCTTGTCACTGATATCGGACGCATTGCACAACTTCAGCGACGTATTGTCACTTGTTTTCAGCTATTTTGCGCACAAACTTTCAAGAAGAAAAGCGTCGATAAACCAAACCTTTGGCTACAAGCGAGCAGAAATCATGGCGGCATTCATCAATGCGGCTACGCTGATCATCGTCGCGGGTTATTTGATCTATGAAGCGATAGGACGTTTCACTGACCCAAAACCGATTGAGTCCAATCTTGTGATCTGGTTGTCATTGCTCGGCATCGCGGCCAACGGTTTATCGGCATACATGCTCAAACAGGATGCGGCCAAAAGCATCAACATGCGTTCGGCGTACCTGCATTTATTTACTGATACGCTTGCGTCGATTGCAGTGCTTGTTGGCGGTTTGATGATGAAGTTTTTCGGTTGGTTCTGGGTAGACAGTGTGATGACGCTGATCATCGCGTTGTATTTGGTGATTGTCGGGTATGACTTGCTCAAGACTTCAACGCAAATGCTGATGTTGTTTACCCCGGTGCACATTGACATCAAGGAAATAGTCCGCGAAGTCCACAAAGTTCCGGGTGTCAATAAATTGCATCACATCCATGTCTGGCATTTGAACGACGAAGAACTCCACCTTGAAGCGCACCTGGATTGCGCCGAAGACATCAGATTGAGTGAATTCAATGAATTGCTGCATAAAGTTGAATGGGTTTTGTTTACCAAATTCAATATCAATCATGTCAACATACAGCCTGAGTTTAAGAAAAAAGATCCGAAGAATTTTATCGTGCAGGATTAGAAGATTTAGTGAAATGTATGGTTTTCCAGTAACATGCGAGGCGCGGAAAATTGTATTTTACCTTCAGGGAAGGGGCGGATGTTACCCGTGAAATAAATTCGATAAGTAGGTTACGGCTTTACCGTATCCTTTGTTGATGTTTATGGTTGATTTAGAGGTTTAGCGTATGGTTGGCGTTGTTGAAAAATATATTTTTATCTCCATGGGATAGACGGCAGCCACGAAAAGAACGATTTTCGCCAAATAAATAATCTTTTTGTATTAATGACTTCAGTCGAATTTATCCTCAAATCCGTTTTGGCACCGGCCAAAAGCATTGAAAATACCTTGCAACTCTTAAGTGAAGACTGCACCATTCCATTCATCGCGCGTTACAGGAAAGACAAGACCGGAAACCTCGACGAATCCGTAATCGAGAAAATTGCCAAAGGCGCCAAGGATTTTGACGCAATAGTCAAGCGCAAGGAAAGCATCCTCAAATCAATCGACGAGCAGAACGCTTTGACGCCAGAGCTAAAGGCGAAAATATACAACAGTTTCGACTTGACTGAACTTGAGGATTTTTATCTGCCGTACAAAAAGAAAAAGAAAACCCGGGCCGACATTGCGCGTGAAAACGGCTTGGAACCGCTAGCCAAAATCATCATGGCCCAAAATGCCGATGACATTGAGTTTATTGCTTCGAAATACCTCAATAAAAATGTCGCAAATGAAGACGATGCCTTGCAAGGCGCGCGCAACATCATCGTCGAATGGCTCAACGAGAATATCTATATCAGAAAGCAATTGCGAAGGCTTTTCCAACGCAATTCAAGCATTGAAACCAAAGTGGTCAAGGCGAAAAAGGACGACGAAGCCGCGCAGAAATTCTCGCAGTATTTTGACTGGAGCGAACCGTTGCACAAAACGCCGCCACACCGTTTGCTTGCGATGCTTCGCGCTGAAAACGAGGGTTTCGTCAAGCTGAAAATCGAAATTGACAACGACCATGCAATTGAGCTCATGGAAAGCGCCGTCATCAAAAACAATCGCGAAACCAGGCAGCAGCTGCAACTCGCGATTTCCGACAGCTTTAAACGCTTGCTCGCACCGGCCATTTCAAACGAAGCGTTACAGGAAGCCAAAGCCAAAGCCGATGCAAATTCAATCCAGGTATTTTCAGCAAATCTCCAGCAATTGTTGATGGCGCCGCCGCTCGGCGAAAAGCGGATTTTGGCCATCGATCCGGGCTTCAGAAGCGGCTGCAAAGTTGTCTGTCTCGATGAAAAAGGCGATTTGCTCTATAACGAAACGATTTTCCCGCACGCGCCGCAACACGAGACGGCAATCGCGATGAAGAAAATCCGCTCAATGGTAAACGCTTATAAAATTGATGCGATTTCAATCGGAAATGGTACGGCGTCCCGTGAAACAGAAGCGTTCATCAAGAAAATCGCGTTTGATAAACCGGTACAGGTTTTTGTCGTAAGCGAAGCCGGCGCGTCGGTCTATTCGGCTTCAAAGGTCGCGCGCGAGGAGTTTCCCAATTATGATGTCACCGTTCGCGGCGCGGTTTCAATCGGCCGACGACTTTCAGATCCGCTCGCCGAACTCGTTAAAATAGATCCAAAAGCGATTGGTGTTGGCCAATACCAACACGATGTCGACCAAAGCAAATTAAAGGACGAGCTCGACCTTACAGTTGTGCGCTGCGTGAACTCGGTTGGCGTAAACCTTAACACCGCGAGCAAGCATTTGCTGGGTTATGTCTCGGGAATCGGTGAGAAAATGGCCGAAAACATCGTCAATTTCAGGTCAGAAAACGGGCCTTTTACAGATCGAAAGCAACTCAAAAAAGTGCCGCGCCTGGGCGATAAGGCTTTCCAGCAAGGCGCCGCGTTCATCCGGATTCCGAATGCACAAAATCCTTTAGACAATTCAGCCGTTCACCCCGAAGCCTACGGAATTGTTGAAAAAATGGCCAAGGATTTAAAATTATCGGTCAACGAACTGATCGGCAGCAAAGACCAGACTAAAAACATTAGACCTGAAGATTACGTCACGCCCGAAATCGGATTGCTGACGCTGAAAGACATTTTAAAGGAATTGGAAAAACCCGGGCTTGATCCGCGCCAGTCGGCCAAAGTCTTTGAATTCGATCCAACCGTAAAGACTTTGAGCGATTTGCGGACGGGCATGGTTTTGCCCGGAATTGTCAACAACATCACCAATTTCGGTTGCTTTGTCGATATCGGCATCAAAGAAAGCGGACTTGTGCATATTTCACAGCTCAAAGCCGGATTTGTCAGCGACGTCAATGAAGTAGTCAAACTACACGAGCACGTCCAGGTAAAAGTCGTTGAGATTGACCAAGCCCGAAAAAGAATCGCGCTTTCAATGGTTCTCTAAAAACAAAAACCCAAATTCCAGCTCAGAAAACCTGGAATTTGGGTTTTGGACCCAAGCCCTCAAGGCGAACCGAGCGAGCTACGAGTTAATTTGATATTTAAGCTTATTGCTTATTTTCTTCTTCTTTCTTAGAAACCGGCGGGTTGTTCTCATCTTTCGCCGCATTCTTGAATTCTTTGATGCCGGTTCCGAGGCCTTTCATCAGTTCAGGGATTTTTTTGCCGCCAAACAAGAGCAGGATGATGACCAATATGACCAGAATTTCGGTAAACCCTATTTTTGAACCCATAATATAAAAATTTTTGCCGGAGCATGAATTAACGCGGCAAATATAACTACAAAATACGGGATATGGTTTTATCCGTTGGCAAATATTTATGACACATGCTGTTAAAAATCAACGGCCAACTTAGGTATATTTGCACTTTACCCTGAGCAGAATGTCGGAAAAGAAAAGGCTTAAGCGAAAAAAACTCAAAAAAAAGCTGTTCACCAAGAACCGGCTCGTGATTCTCAATGAAGACAGTTTTGAGGAAGTTTTCTCACTTCGGCTGACGCTGATGAACGTGTTTGTCGTTGGTACGCTCGGCGCCGTTTTGTTGATTCTTTCAACAACATACATCATCGCTTTTACGCCGTTGCGCGAGTACATTCCGGGTTATGCATCGACCAAACTCAAGCGCGAGGCCACAGAACTCGCGCTCAAGTCAGATTCGCTTTCGGTCGCACTCAGGAAAAACGAAGCGTATCTGCACTCGATCAAACGCGTATTGACTGGTGATTTGGACGTCGCAAAACTGAGCAAAGACTCGATTGTCGCCGATGTCAAACCACTCGATGCCGCGAATCTCGAACCGTCCGAGGCAGATTTGAAGCTTCGTCAGGAAGTTGCCAAGGAAGACAAATACAATTTGTTCGAGAAAGCCCAGGCGAAGACCAGCGTTGTGCTTTTTGCACCGGTCAAAGGCATGGTAACCGAAAAATACAACGCGCGCACCAAGCATTTCTCAACCGATATCGCCGTGCCCAACAATACGCCAATCAAAGCGGTGCTGACCGGAACCGTGATTTTTGCAGGTTGGACGCCAACCAGCGGCAACGTGATCATCGCAAGGCACAACAATGGTTTCATTTCCGTGTACAAACACGCGGCGTCGCTGACGGCATCACAGGGCGATTTAATAAAAACCGGCGAAGCGATAGCGATTGCAGGCTCAACCGGCAACGAATCTACCGGAATCCACTTGCATTTTGAATTGTGGAAAGACGGTTATCCGGTTGACCCGGAAAATTTTATATCGTTCGAATGATGGAATGGATTATAGAAAATTTGTTTTTTATGCCCTTATTGATCGGGATTATCTTTATGATCACCGCCGGAATCGTCTATAAGTTCCCGCCAAAAAAAATCAATTATCTCTACGGCTACCGGACGACCGCGTCGATGAAATCGAAAGAGCATTGGGATTTTGCCCAAAGATATTCGTCAGTAAAGATGTTTCAGGCCGGAGTCGCGCTATCGGTGGTTTCGCTTTTTGGACTGGCGTTTCCAGTTGACGAAAACACCAAATTCATCATCGGGTTGTTTCTCGCCTTGCCGTCGTGCATTTTTATGTTTTTCACCACCGAACGTGCGCTAAAAAGGAAATTTCCAAACGATAATCATGTCGCTTAAATCGGGTGCCGCCAAAATATTCGCAAGCATAGTTGTCGCCCGGACAAAAAAGTGGGCGCGGAACCCGGCTGAAACGCAACGGACAGTCTTTGATGAACTTATTAAATCGGCGGCCAACACCCAATTTGGAATCGACCACGGATTTGCCGATATCAAAACACACGACGATTTCGTAAAGCGCGTACCTATTAGGGATTACGAGGAATTAAAACCGTATATCGAACGCGTCGTCAACGGTGAAGAAAACATTTTATGGCCCGGAAAGCCGCTGTATTTTGCGAAAACATCGGGAACGACATCGGGCGCGAAGTACATTCCGCTGACAAAGGCTTCGATGCCGTTTCACATCCAGGCCGCGCGTGATGCGATTTTGCACTACATTAATGAAACAGGAAACGCCGATTTTGTTGACGGCAAAATGATTTTCCTGCAAGGCAGCCCAAAACTCGAAGAGAAAAAAGGGATCAAATTCGGCCGGTTGTCAGGAATCGTCGCGCATTTTGTTCCGAAATACCTGCAAAAAAACCGTATGCCGGGTTGGGAAACCAATTGCATCGAAGACTGGGAAACCAAAGTAG
>JAEWLD010000069.1 GCA_023393485.1 Bacteroidota bacterium | reverse complement strand
CATATCGCCGAGGGCGTAGTCGGCCATCGTTTTCTGCTCGCCGGGAACATCGCCGCCGTCAAACAATGAAATTTCGTCTTCCTGGTTCCAGCTGTCGTCACAAGTATAGAACGACGCCATTTCGTTGCCATCAAAGCCGAACGCATTGACGATGGCGTTGTGCAGATCTTCGAGCGAATCTTCTGATGCAATGGCGATATCCCTGAAGACGTCTTCTTCGGCATCGAGAATCACCCTGAATTTGTAAATCATAACGAGAAAATTTATCGGAAGGCAAAGGTAAAATTTAAATCGGCTTCGCTCAAAAAAGAAATCAACAATCGGCCGTCATTTTTTGAAATGGCCGTGAAAGCGCATTTTCAGCGCGTGGAATCTTTTGTGATTCGGATAATGTCTTTTCGACGTCACATTATTAAAGACAAACGCCGTTGCAAGCAAGATGAGTGTGCCGGTAAGCACCGGCGTGACCATGTACAAATAACCGAGGTTTTTGATTTGTGCCGATCCGGTGACGGCAATCAGCGCGGTTGCGCCTCCGGGCGGATGCAGCGTTTTGGTGACCTGCATCAGCACAATTGAAAGCGATACGGCAAGCGGCGCGGTTATCCAAAGAATATCGGGAACGAATTGTTGAACGGTAACGCCTGCGAGCGCCGACACCAAATGGCCGCCGATCAGGTTCCGCGGTTGGGCGAGCGGGCTTTGAATCACGCCGTAGACCAAAACGCTCGATGCGCCAAACGAACCGATCAGGTAAACTACGTCGGATTGCGTAAATTGCAGCGATTGCAGATAGGCAATGATTCCAATCCCGACAAACGAGCCCAGAAATGCCCAAAAGTGCTCGCGCGAGTCAACAAGCGTTTCGCGATACAATACATATCGCGTTTTGCGATAGCCGCGCTTGATTTGTCTAATCGGCATTATCGCGCTTTTGAAAAAGTGTAGACGGTTTGCGGGTAAATCGCTTTTGCGGTAAATTTCGAAATCAGGCACGCGGCAAGAATCGGGAAAAACAGCATATAGTCCCCGACAACGCCGCAGACCAGAAATACAGCAGTGAAAGGCGCGTGGATGCTCGCGCTGAGAACGGCCGCCATGCCGATGATCATAAAGTTGACCGGCAAAACATCGGCGCCAAACCACACGTTAATGCTAACCGCCAAAAGCAACCCGAGAAACGCACCGATGAACATGCTCGGAGCAAAGACGCCGCCATCGCCGCCTGAAGCCAGCGTTGCCGAGGTCACAATTGGTTTTAAAAGCATTACGCCAATGACGGTAAGGGCGAATGGTATAGTCATCGTATCGTCGGGGTTTCGCAGAATTTCCCTGATGGCATGATAGCCGTCGCCATACAGTTGAGGAAACAACAGCAGAGCGCCTGACAGAATGAGCGCGCCAAGCAATATTTTACGCGTTTGGCCGATTTGGGCAAAACGGGTTTTGAAAAATAAAACCCAACGTGTCAGATAGATCGAATTCAGCCCGGCCAAAATGCCCAAAACAAGAAAATATGGAATCGCACGGTAATGCCAGCCGATGATATCAATGGTGAACAACGGGGACTCACCAAGGGTGTAAATCAGCAGCGACGCCACGGTTATCGCAATCAAGGTCGTCAGCGCGAAGACTCTCGATACTTTTTTGGAAATGACTTCATAGGCGAATAGGAATCCGGCGACAGGACTGCTGAACAATGCCGTGATTCCGGCGGATACACCTGCGCAAATCAATTCGGTTTTGTACTCGCGAAAGAAATTCGCCTTTTGTTGGGCAACCGAGCCGATTGCCGCCGAGGCCACAACAGTTGATACTTCAATCCCGGTTGATCCGCCAAATACGACGGTAAGAAAGCCGTTGAAGAAATGCGACGGAATTTTATAGGATGGCAGGTTTTTCTTTTTCGATTGGGTGCTTTCAAAAATCTCGGTGATGCCTTTGTTGGGCTTCTTCTCAAAAAGATATTGACGCAGCATGAAAATCAATGACAGGCCGACGATAGGATAGATCAGCATTAGCCAGACCGACTTTTCTGCCTGGACGAAAAACCTTGATTCGTATTGTTCGGTCACATGTTTTAACGTGACGGCCAGAAGCGCGGACATAAAACCAACGATGGCCGAAGCAATCGCGATTTTCCGCAGCTTGATCAGCGAAATGTAATTTTTAACTTGGGAATACATAGAGAAGCTTGGGAATTGCAAAGTTAAGGTTTGAAATCCCCAAAAAAAGAGAGTACACTGAAATTTTTTGCTAAGCTTAACATTTTTGGTTTCGGCCGGCCATAAAAAAAGCCGCAATCTGCGGCTTGACTTGAACTATTTTTTCTCGGCGGTACACATCCCGACTATTTCGTGGAAGATGTCATGCGCTTCGGTTATTGCTTTTTTCAGACTTTCATCGGAAGCATTGCTTTTGACCAATTTATTGACTTCCTGGGTTTTGACCTGAAGCCTGTTGACTGTTTTCATCAGCGCTTCGGTCTTGATTTCTCGCGGAACTTCCTGTGTTGAAAGATCCATTGCTTTGTCTGCGAGGGTTTGGGAGAAATTTTTCAGTGGTTCGAAGTTGTTTTCTTCAGTGGCGTGATAAACGCGCGACATCACTGAGTGGAATGTTTTCATAGCAGGCCATTTTTCAATAGCGCTTTGGGCTGACATCGGCACGACGGCAAAAAATAAAAGCGCAACGGCTAATTTTTTAATGTTGTTCATAATCGGTTGTTTTTTAGGTTAATGCTGCCGGTTTTTGCCAGCGAGTTCCAAATATAGGAAATTATTCTTTTTCGCCTTCAACAATCCATCATTGATTTCCGAATCGGTCTTCAAATCCAGCCGTGTAGCCATACTCTTGTTGTACGGGCGTCACCAGGCTTTTAGCTCCGGCCCCGAGTGCTTTGTTGTAATACTGTCGACACCTTCAACATAAATAAACATTCCGCATGCGCAGGGCGCAAAATTTTCGGGCGTATCGGCAAACATGATGACCGCATCAAAAATT
>JAEWLD010000059.1 GCA_023393485.1 Bacteroidota bacterium | reverse complement strand
TTGACAAAAAAATAACGACCCGTTTGTGCCAGCACCGGAAAATCAACTTCGACCAGATTGACGTTTTGATGGAAATACACATAACCGCCCACACTTGTCAGGTTTGAAAACACCAATTTCGTCGGTTGCTCAAAACTGACCTGATGATAGATGATGTTGTCAAGTTGTGCGTCATCGATTACGACGGTCTGAACCGGCTCAACGGCAATATCTGTGACGTTAATCGTGAAATCCTGTTCAATGTATTCACCCAATTGATTTGTCACACGTACCAATACGTGATATTCGCTCGCGGCTTCATAATCAAACGTGGTCGAAGTGCGCAATTGGTTGCCCTCGATGTTGAATCGCGAATTGTCATTATCGCCAAAACCGCCTAATGAAAAAGTCAACGTTCCTTCCGGATAATTACTATCGGCCGACAAACTTCCTATAATCGTGTCGACAGGGGCATTTTCGCTGACTGTATCGCCCGAAAGCTGCAAATTCGTCGGGCCGCCAAGGGTAAAACAATCTATTGCATCAACCGCAGGCGTGTTTCCTTGTATGAAATAATACGATTGGCCAAGATCGTCAGGCAGAATGTTGGTTAAAGCGCACACCTCAAGCGTGGTCAGTGAAGTATTGCCATGAACATACAGATAACCGTGTACCGTATTGAGTGCCGGCAACTTTGCGGTCTCAAGGCTAAGGTTTCCTGTGAAATAAACATATCGCCCGGTTTGTGTCAATACCGGAAATTCAACTTCGACGAGGTTCGGGTTCTGATGAAAATAAACATAGCCGCTTACCGACGTGAGATTTGTAAACACCAACTTGGTCGGCTGGGCAAAACTCACCTGATGATAGTAAACATTTTCCATGGTCGCATCGGTGATTTCAATAACTTGAAGGTTTTCATTCCCGACGTCGGTCACGTTGATCGTAAAACTTTCGGTAATGGTTTCGCCGAGCTGATTGGTGACTTTGACCGCAATCGTGTATTCATTATCAGACTCGTAATCAAAAATAGAATTCGATTTGAGCACGTTACCCTCAATCTTGAATTTATGATTGTCTTCCCATTCGCCGCTGTATTCGTCAATCGCGTAAGTCAGCGTCCCCGACGGATAATTGCTAATCGCGGACAACGTCCCGAGGACAGTACCAACGGGCTCATTTTCGGCAATTGCATTTCCTGACAGTGTTAAATTCGTCGGCCCGCCAAGGCTGAAGCAAGACGGCGCAACATCGACCGACGGCGTGTTACCCGTGATATAATAATACTGCTGCATTCCCATTTCGTCGGGATTGATTTGCTGTAAACCACACACATTCAGCGTTGTCAGCGAAGTATTTCCCCCGACATACAGATAACTCGTCACACTTTGCAGCAGCGGCATATTGATCGTGGTCAGGCTGGTATTTCCATTGAAATAGACGTAACCTGCGGTCGTAGCCAGTTGCGGAAAATCAACTTCGACCAGATTGCTGGTCTGGTGAAAATAAATATAACCCTCAACCGAAGTCAGGTTTGTAAATACCAATTTGGTCGGAACGGTAAAGTTCGTTTGATGATAGTAGACCGTGCTAAGCGTCGTATCTGTAATTTCAACGACCACCGGATCCGATGTGCCGGATTTCGCCCAAAGCTGGGCAATGCTGACAAACAAAACTAAAATTAAGGGTAATTTCCTTTTCATATGCGGGTTATTTAATTGATTCAAAGGAACTAAGGTAATACTTTTAACATTCAGTTTCAAACCAGCGTAGGATTTTACATAATTCATTTAGTATATTTGGGACGAACCCAAGACCATGTTCCAAACCAAAAAAGACACTGTTTACGTCATCCTTGCCGGCATTTTCATCCCCAATGCGGGGACGGCCGAATTGAATGGCGGCATGCTGATCGATGTATTCGGCATCCCAATGAGCATCGGGATTTTGCCATGGCCTGTCGTATTTATGACAACCGATTTGATCAACGAATACTTCGGGCAAAAAGGCGTTCGGCGGTTATCATATATCACGGCATGCCTCATCGCCTATTGTTTTGTGATATTGTTTGTCGCACTGCGGATTCCTGCGCATCCGGGAATTAAAGCGGTAAGCGACGACCAGTTTTCGGCCGTTTTTGGGCAAAGCCAATGGATCATCGTCGGCAGCATTACGGCATTTTTGGTGTCGCAGCTCATTGACGTGACGCTGTTTCATTTTTTCAAAAGCAAAACCGGCGGCAAAATGTTGTGGCTCAGAAGTACGGGTTCAACCGTGATTTCTCAGTTTTTTGACAGTTTTATCGTGTTGGGCATCGCGTTTTATGCCACGGGAAAAATGAATACGACACAATATATAGAATCTGGCCTCGCGGGTTACTTAGTAAAACTGGTCATTGCCGTTTTGCTGACGCCGGTAATCTATCTGGCGCATTCACTCATTGACAAATACATCCATGAAAACAGACAATAAAATTCGTTGCGCATGGTGCGGCCAGGACGAGCTGTACATGAAATACCACGACCAGGAATGGGGCAAACCCGTGTACGACGACCGGATATTGTTTGAATTCCTGATTCTGGAAACTTTTCAGGCCGGGCTGAGCTGGATTACGATTTTGCGCAAACGCGAAAACTTCCGCAAAGCATTTGATCATTTTGATTACAAAAAAGTCGCTGAATATAATGATGACAAGCTCGCTGAACTGATGGATGATGCCGGAATCATTCGCAACGGCCTGAAAATTAAGGCCGCAGTTTCCAACGCGAAAGCATTTATCGACGTCCAGAAAGAATTCGGAAATTTTTCCGACTATATTTGGGGCTTTACCGGCGGCAAACCTATTGAAAACAACAGGAAATCGATGAAAGACATTCCGGCCACGACGCCGCTGTCTGACCAGATTTCAAAAGACCTGAAAAAACGCGGCTTCAAATTCGTCGGCTCAACAGTTGTCTACGCGCATATGCAGGCTACGGGAATGGTCAATGATCATGTGGTTGATTGTTGGGTGATGAGGGAAAGTTGAACGTCGAAAGTCGAAAGTCATAAATTCATCAAGGCGTAAAGGCGGGGTTTCTTCGAACATCACCCGAGGCGCAGCCGGACCGTGCGGAGCGCAGCGCAGTAAAAACGGCCAACGACAAAGAAACAAGCTATGAAAAATATATTTAATCTTACAGCGATGCTGATTTGGGCTGCGACGCTCGCGCAATCGGGCAAGCCGAAGTCGTACATCATCTCAAAGCAAGAATATTACACGATTGATGTCAAGGCAGACAAACCTTCGATTGTGGCGTATTCGCAGGAGAAAAAATGGGTTGGCGACAAAGAAGATTCGTTTGTCAAAGGCAACCGGATCAATTACACGGCGTCGTTTGAAGATGTAAGCGAAATTGAGGCGTTCAGCGTTTCGCCCGGCAAAAAGAAGGAAAAAGTCAAGAATATCATGACTGAAGACGTGGAAATAGAAGACATTTTCTACCATGACATGAAGTTCAAATATTACTTTTTCAACAACCTCGAAGAAGGTTCGCAGACCTATTCGTCGTTTAAGAAAGAATACCGTCAGCCGCATTTCCTCGACGCATTTTACTTCCGCGACGGGCTCGATGTAAAAAACGCAAAACTCGAACTCAAAGTCTCAAAAAATGTCGAAATCGGCTATGTTCTGCAAGGCAACGATACAGACAAAGTCCAGTTCACGACAACGCCCGATGGCGAGTTTACAAGATATACGTGGGAAATGCAGGACAGCGAGCGCGACGAAATGTTCAACGACGCGCCGTCGCGATCATATTACAGCCCGCATCTGATCTTCTACATCAAGAATTACAAAACCACAAACGGCATTCAGAACGTCGTTGGATCGGTTGAAAATCTCTATAAATTTTATTACCAGACGGTTAAAAACATCAACAAGGCAGATCAGACCGCTCTCAAGAATTTCACGCTTGACCTGATCAAAGGCAAAACATCCGAACTTGAAAAGACGCGCGCCATTTTCAACTACGTCCAAAGCAAAGTCAATTATGTGGCTTTTGAAGACGGAATGGGCGGTTTTATCCCGCGAGAAGCCGCCGATGTCTTCAACAAAAAATACGGCGATTGCAAAGACATGGCAAATCTGCTCAATGAGATGCTCAAATACGCCGGTGTTGAAAGTTATACGGCCTGGATCGGCACGCGGCACAACAATTATACTTATGAAAAAGTTCCGACGCCGATTGTCGACAATCACATGATTGCCGTAGCGAAAATAAATGGCGAATACATTTTCCTGGATGCGACCGGACAATTCACTTTATTTCCAGGCTTTACGGCTTTTATCCAAGGCAATCAGGCGCTTCTGAAAATCGACGAGCAGAATTACAAAATTGTTCCCGTTCCTGTGATTCCGGCCACGGAAAACGCCACAGTCGGCAAAGTGAACATCGCATTTGACGGCGCGAAACTTACCGGCAAAGCGGATTTTGCGCTGACAGGTTACACCAAGTCGCAATTCAACGGCTATTACAAATCGACGATCGACAAAAGTGAAATGCTCAAAGGCTATCTGTCGCGGTTTATCAGCAGCATCAACACTTCAAACATTGCTGTATCGCATGACGACCTGACAACCGATCCGCTGGAAATCAAATATGATTTTGGGCTTGACAAATGGGCAAAAACTGTCGGCGACCAGATTATTTTCAAACCGGTTTTGTTTTTTCCGTATTCGGATTCGCGGATCGACACCGAAAAACGAAAAGTGCCGCTTGAATTCCAGTTCAACAAATCGTTTGATTTTCAGTACGAAATTGCGGTGCCCGAGGGTTATAAGGTTGAATTCGTACCCGAAAATTTTAGTTTGAAAACCAATTTGATCGAAGCGAATATGCAATACACGTCGGGCGGCAACAAAGTCATCGTCAGGCAAAATATCTCAACAAAGGTGCTGCTGCTCGAAAAAAACCAGTTTGACGCATGGAATACCGCGATCAAGAACATCACGAAACAGTACAATCAAAACATCATTTTTACAAAAGCACAATGAGTAAATTTCTATTTGTCCTGGCATTCCTTACTGCCGGACTGGCATCGGCCCAAGTTGAAGAAGTCAAAAATTATACTTGGCAGGACGTGCCAAAATTCAAGGAAATCCCAAAAGAATTCGAGTCTTATCCTGCGGTTGTGCTAAAAGATTACCGACTATATGACAACCGAATCGGGCAATATACCTATAAGGCGTTCGTCGTCAAGCATACGGCGATTAAAATCCTGACCGATGAAGGCGTCAGCAATTACAATAAGGTCAATATCAACAAAAAATACGTGCGTGATTACCGCGACCTGCAGGCGCGCGTGGTCAAACCCGATGGTAAAATCGTTCCGCTTTCAAAAGATCGCATCATCGAAAAAGAGAAGTCAGACGAAAGGCAGTTCGTGTTTGAAGGCGTTGAAAAAGGCGATATCATCGAATATTACTATGTAATCAAGGATTATCCGGATTTTAACAGCGTCGAGTATTTCCAGCGCGACATTCCGGTGCTCGATGGCAAGTTCCAGCTCAACAAGATTTCTGAAGGCCAGGCGTATTTCCTCAGCGTCGGCATGGAAAACAAGTCGGTGAAAAAACATTATGTCTATACGGTGACGAACCTTCAGCCGTATAAGGAAGAAATCAGCGCGACCAATTTGGCGAACCTGGCCAAAATCTATTACTTCGTCGATTCGAATTTCGGGTACAATTTCGTCAGCTATTATTGGTCGCTCAACAACTTTGCCGATGGTGTCAACGCAAAGTCGATGGTCAAGGATTTCATCAAAGACCTCAAACTTGACGATGTGTCTGTTCCGCTTGATGAAAGACTCAAAAAAATGGACATTTACCTCAAGGAAAACGTCGAGATTGACAGGCAATACCAATACAAGAAAATTTTCGAGACCAAAAAAATGATGCCGGCCATGGCGCTTTATCTCTACAAGGACGTGCTCGATTATTTGAAAGTGCCATATAAATTCATGGCCTCGACCGACAAGTTCGACAATAAGTTTGACAGCTCGATCGCAATGCCGTCAACTTTGTCTGAGATCCTGATTTACATTCCCGAAACCGATAAGTATATTATGCCTTTTTACTATTGGATGCCGTACGGCCCGCCGAGTTCGGTTTGTCTGAACAACGATGCCGTGGCTTATGATCGCGAAAAAAATAAAGTGACGCACCGTTTTACGAAAATTGGCGGCGTTTCAATGGACGACAACGTCAACAACACTTTCAGCGAAATCAGTATTGATGACGATATGGAGACCGTTTCGGTGAAGAAAAAAAGTGATTTTACCGGATATAGATCGTATTACTATCGCAGCATTTTAAAAGACATTCCGCAAGATAAAATAAAGGAATTTGTTGGTGACGCGGTTTATAATGATGTTGATGTCGACATCAAAAAATACGAATTCAAAAACAAGGAATACAAATACAATTACGGCAACACAAACCCGTTTACGTTTGAAACCGAAGCTGTTGTCAAAGAATCCTGGGTTGAAAATGCCGGTAAAAATTATTTGATCACGCTTGGGAAAGTTCTTGGCGAACAGACAAATTTGTATCAGGAAACCGAGCGCAAATATCCGATTGACTTATCATACCCAAAGAAATATCTGCACACGATCAAGTTCAACATTCCGGCGGGTTACGCTGTCAAAGACGTAAACAGCCTGATTTTTACAAAGGAGCTCAAAGATGACGAGGGGAAAGTTATCGGCAAATTCAACTCAACGGCAATGGTAAACGGCAGGACTGTCGATATCTCGATTGAGGAGTTTTACAATTTTACACATTTGGGAATTGAAAAATATCCCGCTTACCGCGAGGTGATGAACGCGGCGTATGATTTTTATAAGTCGGCGTTGGTTTTGGTGAAAACGTAAGTTTATGATTAAGTGTGGTTTTGCCGTATTTGACTTAAAAATTTTCTGGTAGTTTAGTAAACCCCAAAGGTTTTTGAAACCTTTGGGGTTTGCTCCCGCAACCTTTCAAAATCCAAAACACTCGCTTTCGCGAAATTTCCTTCGCACCCAAACTCCCAAACGGTCATTTAATTAATGCCGTGTACGTTGTTATAAGTCAGCGCTGGTTTTGGTGAAGACTTAGGTTTATGATTAAGTGTGGTTTTGCCGTATTTGAGTGAAAAATTTTTTGGTAGTTTAGTAAACCCCAAAGGTTTTAAAAACCTTTGGGGTTTAAAAACCTTCGGGTTTGCTATTACCTATCACCCAAAATCCCCATAAAGACATCCCGCGAAATTTCCCTCGCACCCAAACTTGCCAAATGGTCATTGTGATTTTGGCAGTCAAGCAACTTATAGTTTTCGGACTGTAATTTCTGGGCAAGGAAAATAAACGCAGCTTTCGAAGCATTTGACACTTTTGAAAACATACTCTCGCCGCAAAACACATCACCAAGATCAACGCCGTATAATCCGCCGACAAGGTGGTTTTCCTGCCAAACCTCAACAGACTTGGCGAAACCGCGATTGTGGAGTTCACAATAAGCCTCGAGCATTTCATTGGTAATCCAGGTTCCGTTCTGGCCTTCGCGCGGAATTTGCCGGCAAGCGGAAATTACTTCCCGGAAACTTTGATTGAACGTAATTTCAAAAGTGCCACGACTAAAAACCCGACGCATGCTTTTAGACACTTTTAATTCCTCAAAGAACAAGACCATTCGTTGGGGCGGTGACCACCATAGAATCGGATCATAATGGTCAAACCAGGGGAAGATGCCGCTTTTGTAAGCTAACAGAAGCCTCTCGGAAGACAAATCGCCACCAATGGCCAAAAGCCCATGCCGATCTGCCGCGCTTACTGGTGGAAAAAAAAGATCTTTGTTTATGACGTACATTTCAAAAATAAAAGCCAGAATCTCTTCTGGCTTATAGCTTATAATTGGCTTACCGCAGATTAAAACGGCAGATCGTCGTGTTCTTCTTCGTTAAAATTCGCTGCAGGCTCAAAAGTTTGGGCAGCCGGCATTGGTGGCGTTTGCTGTGTGTATTGCGGCTGCTGCGGCATCTCAGCTTGAACTTTCTCAATGCGCCAGCCTTGGATGCTGTTGAAATACTTGGCTTCGCCTTGCGGGTTGATCCATTCGCGGCCGCGCAGGTTGATGGATACTTTCACCTCATCGCCCGGACGGTAGTTATTGAGCAGATCGCATTTGTCCTGCGTAAATTCGATCATGATGTGCTGCGGATACTGTTCGTCAGTAGTCACGACCAATTCCCTTTTTTTGAAACTTGCACTTACTTGTTGTTCCGGGTTGATAACCTTCACTCTTCCTGTTACTTCCATCTCCTTGAATTTTAAATTATTATTGTTTGGCTAATAAGACTTTCCATGCCGAAATGACGTCATTATTACCGATGTATTCCTTCGCCATTTCGTGCTGCAGCGTCTGGTCGTCAGCAGACAGAACGCCTTTCACAGCAAAATGCTGTTGCACAAATATATCGATTTCTTCTCTAGTTGGCAAGGCCTCGACATTGCCTAACATTCCCAAATCATTGCCGTTAAAAACAGGGCTTTTCCTGATATTTTCGGGAATGTTGTCAACACCGATTCCAAGTGTCGTAAGCGGCTTCGGCACTTCAAACAAGCCTTCATTTGCACGCGAATACCAATTTCCGCCTAATCGTGACACCAAATCGATCTTGTGCTGGTCAATAACGCCATTTCCGTCGAGAATATTTTCATCGATATGCAATTTAACGACTTCGCAAATCACCAAATTTCCTGCGCCGCCGCCATCGCCTAAAGCAATGATTTCCTTGACTTTGCACTCAAATTGAACCGGCGACTCGGCCACACGGTACGGCTTTACGATATCTGACGGCAGCATCGTCAATCCCGATTTCAAAAACTCATTGACGCCTTCCGGATATTCGGTACTCGAAAGTGACGCCTGTTGCACAATCGCATAATTGACAACGTTGATCACAACCTGGCCGGTCGCTTCGCAATTGTTCAACGTGTGTTTCACGGTATTATCGCGAACGCGGCGCGCCGGCGAGAAAATCAAAATCGGCGGGTTGGCACTGAATACGTTGAAGAAACTGAACGGCGACAAATTCGGCTTTCCGTTGGCGTCGAGTGTACTTGCAAAGGCAATCGGCCGCGGCGCAACGGCGCTTTGAAGATAGCCGTGAAGCTTCGCGGTCGGGACTTCTTTAGGTTCTATGCTGAGCATGAAATCTTGTTGTGTTTTAGGTACGACAAAAGTAAAAAATAGACTGCTGACTATTGACAACTGACGATGAATACTTATCAACCAAAGCCGAAGTTCCGAAAGCGGGCCGGCAATCTTGAAACTTTGCAACTTTGTAACTATATTTACCGTAAATCACTTCTATGGATTTTTCCGAAAAACGAAACGTAACGCGTTGGATCATCATTGCCGTTTCCTTTTTGATCATCGTATTGATTCTTTGGAATACCTATACGTTCTTCGTTTTTTTCAAGAACGAGGAGCGCGCCAAAATGGAATATTGGGCCGATGCGCAAAAAACGCTGATCAACGCCGAGAATAACGCCGACCTCGAATTACCGCTAAAAATCATCAGTCATAATTCGACGATTCCGATCATCTTGACCAATGACAAAGACAGCATCATGAGCATCAGCAATGTCGATGAGAAAATTATGAAGGACAAAATGGCTGCCGCGCGGATGCTCCAAAAACTCAAAAAGGACAATGAGCCGATCGAGATTGAATACGTCAAAGGAAAATTCCAGTATCTCTATTACGGCGATTCATCGCTGTTGAACAAGCTCAAATATTACCCGATTGCGCTTGTGCTGATCATCGTGCTTTTTGGCGCGGTGGTTTATAATTTCTACCGATCAACCAAAATGGCGACGCAAAACAAACTTTGGGCAGGCATGGCCAAGGAAACTGCGCATCAAATCGGAACGCCGCTGTCTTCGTTGATCGGCTGGCTCGAAATCATGAAAGCCGACGATGTAGATGAAACAACCGTAACCGAAATCGAAAAAGACATCAACCGCCTGCAGACCATTACCGACCGCTTTTCGAAAATCGGTTCCGAACCCGTACTTGAAAAATGCGACATCGTTGCCGAAACCAAAGAAACGTATGACTATCTCAAAGCGCGTTTTTCAGGCCAGATTACGTTTTCTGTAAAAGCGCCTGATAGGCCAATTATGATTATGATCAATCCTGCCCTTCACAGCTGGACGATTGAAAACCTGATCAAAAACGCAATTGACGCCATGCGCGGTCGCGGCGTGGTCAGCGTGAAAATTGAAGAAGATTCGAAATTTGTCAAAATACAAGTCTCCGACACCGGCAAAGGCATTCCAAAAAAGCAATTCACCCGGATTTTTGAACCCGGATTTACGACCAAGAAACGCGGCTGGGGTTTGGGATTGTCACTGACCAAACGCATCGTTGAGGAATATCACAAAGGCAAAATCAAGGTTTTGCATTCGGAGATTGGGAAAGGAACAACGATGCAGATGGCTTTTAAGAAGAAGCTGTAAGCTTGTTCAATCGAAAATCGAGATTTGTTTTCAGGAGGAAATTAGATAGATTTTGGATTTTTAACCAATTTTAAAAAGAAAAAGCTTTAAGCTGGAACAACCAGGCTTAAAGTTTATAGCTTACTGCCTATAGCCTTTTTACAATTTCTCCCGAATCGAGGCGGCAATCGATTCAAACTCTTCCGGAGTTAGCTTTACTTTTCGCTCAAACCGCATGTCATCCATATCCTGGAGCGGAATCAAATGAACGTGCGCATGCGGCACTTCAAGCCCGACGACTGCCATTCCGATGCGCTTACAAGTCACGGCTTTCTCAAGCCCGATGGCAACGCGACGGGCAAACTGCATCAATCCGGTATACAAATCCTCATCAATGTCAAAAATCTTGTCGATTTCCTTTTTCGGGATGCAAAGCGTATGGCCTTTCGCGTTTGGGTTGACATCGAGAAACGCAAGATAGTTGTCATCCTCGGCAACTTTATAAGCCGGGATTTCGCCGTTGATGATTTTGGTGAAGATGGTTGACATGGAATGAGTTTGAAGTTTGAAGTTTGAAGTTTGAAAGTTCAAAGTTTGAGGTTCAAGGTTTGGTCGACAACATGAAACCTCAAACTTGAAACTTCAAACAAATTAATCGCGTGTGATTTCAAGCACTTCAAAGTTCAACTTTCCGTTTGGCACCGTAATTTCTGCCACTTCGCCCGCTGATTTTCCGAGCAAGCCTTTGCCGATCGGCGATGTCACCGAGATCTTCCCCGATTTCAAATCGGCTTCACTTTCGGCAACCAGCGTATAGGTCATTTCCATTTTATTGGCCTGATTGCGGATTTTGACGCGTGAATGGATCAGCGCCTTTGACGTATCGAGTTGCGATTCATCAATCAAACGAGCGTTCGCGTGGACTTCTTCAAGCTTTGCGATGCGCATTTCAAGCAAACCCTGGGCTTCTTTCGCCGCATCGTATTCGGCGTTTTCAGACAAATCGCCTTTGTCGCGCGCCTCGGCAATCGCCTGTGAAGCTTTTGGGCGCTCAACGTTTTTCAAGTGGTCTAATTCTTCCCTTAATTTTTTTAATCCTTCTGCAGTGTAATAAGATACTGTACTCATGTCGTCATATATAAAATAGAAAAAATCCCGTCGCTGGGATTTCTTTTTTCAAAGATACTGTTTTTGTTTTTAACCTACTTTTTAGGTTTACCAAAGTTAAATAATTTATTTTTGTTTTCAGATAAAATTTCTGATGAAAAAAATATTGCTCCTGTCTTTTATTGCCTTGGCATTTGCGTGCAGTAACGACAATTTCAACAACAAAAATCCGTACATTCCAAGTTATGCATTCTCAACGCAGATTGACATGACTTTGCCGTCGTTCAGCCAACTCCAGTTCCCGAGCAACGCGGTATATTACAACGACGGCAATACTGGCGTCCGCGGCGTGATTATTTTCAATACAGGCAGCGGTTACAATGCATTTGACGCAGCGTGCCCAAACCAGGAACTCGGCTCATGCTCAACGATGACCATCAGCGGAATCAACGCGCACTGCAATTGCGACGACGCCGACTACAGCCTGTTCACTGGCCAAACCGATGCGCCTGGACACGACTATCCTATGAAACCGTATCGGGTTTCGGTGAGTGGATCGGTGTTGACAGTATATAATTAGAAAGCTGTAGGCTTTGAGTTAAGCGGTAAGCTTGTGCTCTAAAGCCTGGACGGTTGACTATATTTCGTTGGCGATATAATCCCAAACGATTTTTAACACATCAATAAAAGAAAGCCGTAAGCCAGAATATTCCAGCTTACGGCTTATTGCATAGCTTTAAGCCATTTAAAATTTAAAAGTCACTCCGCCCAAAACATTAATTCCGGCCTGCGGAAAATAACTCACCCAGTCTTCGCCATACAAATACGCATTTGACACGTATTTTTTGTCGAAAATATTATTGACCAATCCTGTGAATACGATTGATTTGAACAGCGTTTTGGTTTTCAGCTCATAAACGATATTGAAATCGGTGGTTGAATAACTGTCGAGCTTTGTCGCTTCTGTGTCAAGGTTTCCGGCATATTGTTCGCCGACGAATTTTGTCAACAACGCAATCTGGAAATTCCGCGTAAACTGATATCCAATCTGCATCGCGCCAACGACATCGGGCGAAAACGAAATATTCGTCGTACCGAAATTCCTTAAGCCGTCGTCGGTCATTATCATGTAGTCTTTGATTTTGTTTGTGCTGATCGCGATGTTCGGACTCAATGTCAAAGCCGGAATCACCTTCAAAGCCGCGTCGATTTCAATACCTGCCCGATAGCTGTCAGGAACATTGGCGTGGATTTCATTACCGACGTCGTCAAGCTCGCCTGTCTTAACCAATTGGTCGGAATAATTCATAAAGTACAAATTGGTGTTGACCTTGAAGTTTTCTGAACTGTATCGCCAGCCGAGTTCAAAATCGTCGAGCTTTTCCGATGCCGGGTTTCCGTTCTCAAAATCGGTGCGGCTTGGCTCTTTGTTGGCCCTGGCGTAAGAAACGTAAATGTTGTTTTTGCCATTAATCGAATAGGTCAAACCGGCTTTCGGATTAAAGAAATTGTATTGCTCGTCGATTTCCGCACCCGAATCAACTGTCGTGTGATAATCGACATAACGGAACTGCAAATCACCATAAAGACTCAATTTCGGCGTGAGTTGAAAAGTCGCTTTCGTAAAAACGTTGCCATCGGTTTTAACCGCATTCTGGTCATAATAATGGTCGCCAGGTTCAGACGCCGATGCAAAACGCGCCCAAATCACTTCACCGAAATGGGCGCCTTCGTAATTGTTCAATCCGCCGCCGATGGTGAGCGCGAGTTTGTCTTTTTCGTAATTGGCCGAAAAGGTCATTCCGTAAAAATCATTGTCAAGCCATTTGCGCCGCACCAGATCGGTTTCGGTCACTGTTTCACCGCCGATGACCACTGGCGTCAGGCCATATTCCGAAAAATCAGCGTCTTCTTTATAATTCTCGTAATAACCTTTGCCGATGGTGTAATGCAATGACAGGTTTGTGTTCCAGTTATCGGAAAGTCTCTCGCTCCAATGGAGTTGAAAATGGTCTTGCTGATAATCGTCGACTTCATTGTCATAAAAGCGCGTATTCCCAAATTCGTCAGTATACATTCCCGAGTAGTTGAACCGCGGATCCGCAGCCAAAGTTTCGGCATCGAGGCCGTTCCATGCCTGGTAAGTCCGTTCGTGTCCGCCAAAAACCAGCGCCTTGATCAATGATGTTTTTCCAATGTAACTGCCTTGCAGAAAATACGATTTCATGTCGGCAAACGCGCGGTCGATATAGCCATCGGAATGCATCAATGACAAGCGCCCGGCGAGCTCGAAATGGTCATTCAAGCGTCCGGTAGTGAATTTCACACTGTGCTTTCTGGAATTGAAACTGCCGAAAGAATTGGCTATTTCAGCGCTTGCCGAGTCAGAGACGCGGCCGGTTTGTAAGTTCAAACTTGCGCCAAACGCACCTGCGCCATTGGTTGAAGTTCCTACACCGCGCTGCAATTGAATGCTTTCAAGCGATGACGCAAAATCAGGCAAGTCGACGAAAAAAGTACCGCTGCTTTCGCTGTCATTGTAGGGAATTCCGTTGATAGTGACATTGACACGCGTCGCATCTGAACCACGGACGCGAATCCCGGTATAGCCGAAACCGTTGCCGGCATCGGACGTGGTAACGACCGACGGTAAAAAATTCAAAAGTTGCGGAATGTCCTGGCCCAGGTTTCTTTTTTCAATCTCCTTTTTGGTCAGGTTGCTGAAAGTCACCGGGGTTTTGCCTGAGGCACGAGTTGACGAAATTGTTACTTCATCAAGTGCGACGGGATTTGTTTTGGTTGAATCTGTGGGCTGGATTTGTGCCATTGATAGCGAAAAGGACGAAATCAAAAGGCACGACAGAAATTCCTTTTGGAAACGGATGCCCGCGTTAGCGATTGGAGCGGCATCCTTTTTTTGCAAAAAAAAGATAGAGCGGAAAGCGCGGCCCGAAGGGACACGAGGCTTGCAAAGCCGACTGCCCGAAGGGAAACGCCCAAATTGAAAAAATAAAGTTTTCATTCGTAAAAGTTTACGAATAAAAGGGGCAATTATTCTTTGTTAATGTTAATTGATACTCGCGACAAACAGCACTCTGCAGCGTTCGTTTGTCTGTCCCTAAACAGCATTACCTGTTCCAGGTTCTATGGGTATGATCTCAGCCCGATGGGCACCCCTTTGAGACGGGGCAAAGGTATTATAAATTTTGGATTTTAAATTTTAAATTACGCTCATGCCCAATTTAAAATTCAGAATTTAAAATTTAAAATAGTTAACCATTTGAAGATGAATCAATATCCGGCTTTCTGCGAGATTGCTTTGTCTCAGACCGCGTTTTCTTCTCATGCAATCTTTTCCGAACGACCGATTTCGGCACCTTGGTCGCTTTGCGGATTTTCGGTATCACTAGTGATTTTTCAATCAGTCCAAGAAAGCGCCGAGTGACGATTTCTTTGTTCTTGAGCTGGCTTCGGTCTTCGCTGCTTGAGAGAACCAATGCATTTTCTGAGGTCAGCCGCGATTGCAATTTGGTTTCTACCAGCAACTTTTCCTCGTCGGTCAGGGCTTTCGATCCCGCTAAGTCGAACGTCAGCACAACCTTGCTCGACACTTTGTTTACGTTCTGGCCACCCGGCCCGCTACTGCGAACGGCTTTGAATTGCAGTTCAGATATGAGCGCTTGCGGATCCATTACAAAGGCTGATGCGAAGGTTTCAACAAATCATTTACAGTCTTGACCGGATTGAAGGTGATCAGCGGCACTTCGACGAAAACCGTAATCCATTTGGCCATTGCGCCGTTCCAAAGACCAGGTAACTCGTATGC
>JAEWLD010000322.1 GCA_023393485.1 Bacteroidota bacterium | reverse complement strand
GTCCTGGGAATTGCGTTTTTTCAAGTTCATGCTTGACCGCAGACCGGTAATTTTCAAGATTGTCCACAAACGGTTCTTCTTTAAGCGCCGGAACATTTTCTGCAAGAAAGTCGCGACTCACTGCTTGATAGCTGAAGGTTTGCATTTGCTTGTACTGATCCTGGTAACTTCTTGAATCGCTGACGACTTTTGCCGTATTGAAAATGTTTCCGAAACCGCAAAGCAAAGGCTTATACGTAAAAAACGACGGAATAACCGTGTTGTAGACACAATTCTTCATCGGGATTTCATACTGAAACGGAACCGTTGGGAATTCCGAAACATCTTCGGTTGAAATACGGTATTTGAATTCAATCACCGAACCGACTTTTACATTGGCCAGCACCAGTTTGGCCTCGCTCCAAAATTCATTGACCTTGCTTTTGAACCTGCCTTCACCGCCGGTTTTGGTCTTGACGATTTTGCCGTTTTCAAGATTGTAGGTCACTGCATTTGAAAATTCGACGAAATCCGAATTAAGCTTCTCGTAAGCGGTATAATACGGCACTTTGAAATTGCCCCATTCAAGCCCTTCTTTTTTATAGATCTTGATGCGGAGCTCAAATTCATGCTCAATATAAAACCCTGTATTGTTGCGGTATTTGAATGTCGTCTTTGCTTTTTTGAACGTGATTGCGGCCGGCGCGCTGGTATCGGCCGGATATGTTTTTTCCTTTAGCTCATCGATTGACACTTTGCCAAGCTCGAGGGTTTGTGCCTGCATACAAATGCCGAGCAGCAGGAACAATAAGCAAAACCGTCCCATGTCAGATCTTTTTAAGCACAATCTTCTCATTCTGCTTTTCGATCATCGCCTTGTAGAAATCGCGCAGGGCGATATAATCATCAGGCCCGACAATCGCTTCATTGACGTCAAACGTGCTGGCCACCTGGATTTGCTTGCCATTGGACGAAATGTTGAACGAAAACTTACATAAGCCATCTGACAGGTTTACGGCAGCCGGCGCCGGAAGCGATTCCACGGCGTAACCATCCGGAATGTTGATCGTCAGCATGTATTTGTCCTGATTCGGAAAAACAAAATCGACAGGATATTCACGCTTGTCCTGCTTAAACGGATTTTCCTTGTGCGCAAAAAATACCATCGGCGCAAAATATATCTTATCGCCGATAATTTCTGAAACGTTGGTATGGGTAAATGAGTAACTTTCAGTCACAGGTTTTGAAAGATCGTCGTTCACAACAGTATAATCATCAGAAATCTCGAGGCCAGCAAAACGCTTCTCAAGTTTTTCGAGATAATTTTCTTTGGTCAGCCCAGCGAAAAGCGCACGATATACCAGCGCATTGTAGTCAAAATATTGATCGCGAAGTTTGCCCGTAAGCTTGCCTTGGCTATCAATCGTCGCAACCATATTGACCACGTCTTTTGACGCCGATTTCGGCATGAGATCAACTTGCGCCGAGCTGCCGTCCTCCCGAATGATGCGGCCGTACCAATTGAGCGCGCGCACGGGCAAGATGTTTGGCAAAGCGTTTTTGTCTGAAGCGTCCAGCAATAAAATCCTGTTGTTGTTTTCTATTGCGCAAACCACGTAGTTGTAAGCGCTTCTATTGGGGAAAAATGCGATTCCGTTGCTGCGGGTGCTCAGCAAAACAGGATTGGCCGTGATGCCTGCAGAACGAAGCATTGCCGTAAGCATCAGATTGATTTCGGCGATGTTGCCCACTTTGTCTTTATAGGCTTTCCTCACGCCGTCATTGCACGTATAATCGGTATAACTGTTCCAGTTCATCCGGCTTTTTACAAAATTGAAAACCGCCACGGCTTTTTCGTCGGCAGATGTCAGGCCGGCGGTCAAAGCCTTGAGGTCATCTTCAAAATAGCCGGTTTTCTTCAGTTCATCGCCAAACGACGGCGACTTGTAAATGGTCTTGGCGAGATCTTCCCAAGTCGTCGACAAACTTTTGATCGGCTGGTTAGGGTATTTGATTATTGACAGTTCGTGTTCAACAGCCGAGATATAATTTTTGATGTTGCTGACATAATCTTCATCCTTCATCGATGGCATTTTTTCGGCAACATAAGTAGTGACGGCTTCAGTGTAAGTGATTTGTTCGCTGCTGAAATTCGTTGAAGTGACTATTCCTCCCTGGCCAAGCCGTTCTTTAGAGGTGTAATTGAATGTCTTCTGGGCCGCCGACTTTGAGATTTGCGGTGTGATGAAACCCCTGAAATTGGTCTTGAACCCGAAATACTCCGGAAAACTGGTTACATATTTCGAATAATTGACCGGAATACCGCTCTGGAACTGCCATTCTGGAACATTGCTCAAAAATGGCGACGTTATCACATACCGGTATTCAATCACCGAGCCTTCCTTGACGTTGGGCATCGTGATTTTCTTCCGTGCCCAATATTTATTTGTTTTTTCGTCGAACTCGCCTTCTGACTTCAGTTTTGTCTTTTCGATCGAGCCGTTGACAAGATTGTAGGTAAATGCCTTTGAAAAATTGACTTTCTCGCCCGGATTGTCGCCGATATAATAAGAGATTGCCCGATTTCCCCATTCGTAGCCTTCCTTGTTGTAAATCTTAATCCTGATGTCAACCTCGGTCGTGAGCATAAAACCCTGCGATTCCGAGAATTCCATGTAGGTTTTTCCGCTTTCAAAAAGAATCGCAGCCGCGGCATCGGGTTCAAGCGGATGCTGTTTTTCAATCAATTCCTCTTTTGACACTTTTCCCAGTTCAAATTGCTGGGCGCGACAGATTCCGAGCGTAAGCATGGCCAAAATGACCCAGACATTTTTCTTCATTTGATTGTATTTAAGTTTTGACTAAGACACATTTGGCATTGTCTGCCTTGGCGATCTGCTCCCGGAATTTCCTGAATTTTTCATAATCCGCGGCCGGGTAATTGCCCTGGTTGATCAGCAGCGATCTTTTGTAAAGCATATGATTGGCGTCAATCATCTTTATCTCTGCCTTGTATTTGCCGAACGCATCGGTAAATTCTACGTCCTGCGGCCTGGCTTCAACCGAAAATCCTTCGGGAATCGCTATGGTGAATTCATCTTCGTCATAGAATCCCCGGTCAACCTCAACGGGATTCGTTCGGTTTCTGTAGCGTTGCGGCACATCGCTGTCTTGATTGAATGCATTGGGCGCAAAAATAATCCGCGCGCCGGACACACTTGCATAACCCGGAGCAGTCATTTCGAGTTTTTCGATGCATTCGGGCGATGTCTTGTCATTGATCACCTCGACCTTGCCAAGCGCCAAATTATTGATCAGCCCGAAATATTCCTTGTAGTGCATGGTCCGCTCAGTCACTGATTGCGAACTAAGCATCTGCCGCGCGCCATAACGCGTTCCCTTTGTCTTGATTTCAAGGTTTCCGGAAATTTGCCCGTCGGCGCCAATAGCATATGAACCCCTCGAAAATTTAGAATTATCATTGCCCGAATAGACATGCGTACGCATCAGTTGGCCACCGTCGGGTTTGAGCACAAGCGCCATTCGGTCATCCGTGAAATTGGCCTGGAAATCAAACGGCGCGGTCTGACTCGTACATTCTGCCCAACGCAGCTTATCGCCATCAGGAATGGCTAAAGTCACGTGATTTCCCTGCATTGAGACAAAATCCTCGCTCAGGTCGGATTTGCTGTAACCGGCATCGATCACGCAATAATAAGACGGAACGCCGACAGCTTCAAGCAATGACTTCGTATAATTGGTCAAGGCTTTACAATCGCCATAGCCAAGCCGGTGTACATCTGCCGCTTTCATTGGTTTCCAACCGCCGATGCCGAGTTGGATGCTGACATAGCGCGTGCGGCTTTGCACGTATTCATAAACTATTTTGGCCTTTTTCATCGGATCGGTTTCATTGCCAACCAAAGCGACGATTTGATTCCTGGCTTCAGGCGGCAGCGCCGTTGTTCCGGTCAGCAGGCTTTTTTGCATCCATTTGCCGAAATCCTGCCATGACGTTGCTTCGCCATCGACGCCTTCAAGACTAAATCTTTCAAGGGCAAAAATCACTTGCGGTATTGTTTTACGCAGCGGCGGCGCATATTGTTCGTCTTTGCGCGCGATGAGTTTTTGTGCCGTGAACCTGACGCCTGTCGCGGTTGCTTCTTTGGTGATTCCTTGGCCGAGATTGAGTTCTTTGTACTTGAGCCCGAGATTTGCCGGACAAGACACGGTAACTACAGCTTTTTCTACACTTTCAGCGGTTGCCGCCAACGGACGCCATCCAGGCAGTAATCCTGTGTTTGAATCCCCGACTTCACTTTCATAGGCAATTGTAAACGGGAAACTGGTGGGCGTAAATTCGAGGTAAGTAATTTTGTTGTCTGTTATTTCAGCGGCATCGGCAACATTGGCTTCCCTGAAATCCTTGCGCCGGAGCGTCTTGATTTCTTTCCCCGACGCATCGTACACAACCGCGCCGACTGATTTGACAGGCTTGTATTCATAGGCGTCGATGTGACTCAGTCCGGCTTCGTTCAAGATCGTTACAACTCTAAAGGTCTTTACGTTTACGGAAGTTCGCGATGAGATTGTGATGTTTATCGATTCAAACCTGACAACGGCATTCGCATTTTCGGTCAGCTCGGCAGGAATGGCAGAAACGGCATATTCAGGCTTTTGCGCCCAGCAAGAAGCAAAGCACAACAGAAAGAAAAATAGGGATTTCATTTACATGGGTTTCTCCAAATATAGAATATTTTAAGATATTCTTAACTTTCAAGCCTTATTTTTTGTATCGATGACAATCGTTACCGGGCCGTCATTCACCAGCGCAACCTGCATGTCTGCACCGAACTGTCCGGTTTGTATTTTTCGTCCGGTTTCAACGCCAAGCGAGGCAACAAAGCGTTCGTATAACGGAATGGCAACATCGGGTTTCGCGGCCAGAATATATGACGGGCGATTGCCTTTTTTGGTCAGAGCATGAAGCGTAAACTGGCTTACGACAATGATTTCGCCCCCGGTTTCCCTGACCGAAAGATTCATCACGCCATCATTGTCACCAAAGATCCTGAGGTTGGCTATTTTACTTGCGAGCCACGAAATATCGGCGTCTGTGTCGGCGTCCTCGATTCCGAGCAATACCAAAAGCCCGCTGCCGATAGCCGCCACTTTTTGGCCCGCTATCGTTACCGAGGCTTCGCTGACGCGCTGTATCACTGCTCTCATCCAAGCTCACTCATTCGTCAGTACTCCGCTTTTCGTCCGCATAAAAATCAGTGCGGTAATTTTCATCCTCGCCCTCGAGAATCTGGATGTAGCTTCTGTAACGCGACCAGGCAATCTCATCGCGTTCAAGCGCCGCCTTTACGGCACAATGCGGTTCGTCTTTGTGCAGGCAGTTGTTGAATTTGCAGTCATTTTTGAGCTTGAAGAACTCGGGGAAATAATCGCCGATTTCCTCTTTTTCCATATCGACGATGCCAAATCCGCGGATGCCCGGCGTGTCAATGATCTGCGCCCCGAAAGACAAATCAAACATTTCGGCGAAAGTCGTGGTATGCTGGCCTTGCTGATGTTGTTCAGAAATCGCTTTTGTTTTTAAGTCGAGCGACGGTTCAAGTGCATTGATCAAAGTTGATTTGCCAACGCCCGAATGCCCTGAGAACATTGACACTTTGCCTTTCATCATTTGCTTTAGCGCGTCAAGACCTTTTTTCTCGGTCGACGAAATCCTCAAACACTCGTAGCCGATCTGCGAATAAACGTGCTGCAAGTACAGTTGCTCATCAAGCATATCGTCATTGAACGTATCGATTTTGCTGAAAACCAGGACGGCCTCAATGCCGTAAGCTTCGGCAGTCACCAGAAAACGGTCGATGAAACTCGTCGTGGTCGGCGGATTATTGATGGTCACCAAAAGAAACACACGGTCGATATTGGCCGCGATGATGTGCATCTGGTGTGAAAGGTTGACCGATTTCCGGACGATGTAATTCTTCCGGTCGTGGATGTTGTAAATCGTCCCGGTAGTTTTGTCGGATGATTCATCAAGCTCGTAATCGACGATATCGCCGACGGCAATCGGGTTGGTACTTTTGATACCGCTGATCCGGAACTTGCCTTTGATCCGGCATTCCATCATCGCGCCGTCGTCAGATTTGACGAGATACCAGCTTCCGGTTGATTTGTAGACAATCCCTGTCAATTGTTATTTTGAATTTTAAATTCTAAATTTTAAACTTATGAGTACTGCAAAGGTAGAATTTTCACGTTTGCGCTTTCATTTAAAGTTAAATTTATTAGTACTGCAAAGGAAGAATTCGCGTCTGCGCTTTCATTTAAAATTTAAAATACTGCAAAGGAAGAATTCACGTCTGCGCTTTCATTTAAAATTCAAAATTTAAAATTTAAAACAATTACTTCTGTTGGTGTGTGATGCTTTCCTGATGGATTGCCTTAAACAACCGCAGGATAAATTCTTCACTCAGATTTTCATTTAGGCCTTCGCGGGTCATTTTTTCAAGGATTGTACGCCAGCGCTCGGTTTGCAGAATGGCGACGTTGTGCTTTTGTTTGAGCTCACCGATTTGATCGGCGATCCGCATGCGTTTGCCGAGAACATCAATCAGCTTGCTGTCGAAATTATCGATTTGATAACGCAATTTTGAAATTTGCTCGACAAAGGTATCAGTCAAATCCGTGGTCTGGCGTACGACCAGTTTCGACAAAATGTCTTTCAACGCGTCGGGTGTGACTTGTTGCGCCGCATCGCTCCACGCTTTTTCGGGATCGGGATGCGTTTCGATCATCAGCCCGTCGTAATTCAAATCAAGCGCCTGTTGTGCTACTTGTTGAATCATGTCTCGCCGTCCGGTAATGTGCGACGGGTCGCAAATCAATGGCAAATTCGGAAAACGGCTTTGCAACTCAATCGCTATCTGCCATTCGGGAATGTTGCGGTATTGCGTTTTGTCATAGGTCGAAAAACCGCGGTGAACCACGCCAAGCTTTCGGATTCCGGCATTGTAAACCCGTTCTACGCCGCCAAGCCACAACGCCAGATCGGGGTTTACGGGATTTTTGACCAGCACGATTTTATCTGAACCTTCAACGGCGTCAGCAATTTCCTGAACGGCAAACGGGTTGACGGTTGTGCGCGCGCCAATCCACAAAACGTCGATATCGTGCTCAATCGCGAGCTTCACATGTGTCGCGTTGGCGACTTCCACTGCGAGCAGCAGCCCGGTTTCGGCCTTGGCTTTCTGCAACCATTTCAGCCCGATGGCGCCAACGCCTTCAAAACCGCCCGGACGCGTTCGTGGCTTCCAGATTCCGGCGCGGAAAATCGAGGTTTGCGAATCCTTGAGCGCGCGTGCGACGGTCAAAACCTGTTCTTCGGTTTCGGCGCTGCACGGGCCGGCAATCACCAGCGGATGTTGCAGATTTAGTTCGTCGAGCCAGTGGCGTAAGCTTTTGTCCTTTTCCATTTTATTTGATTCGGGTTGGCGTGTCTTTTCCGTTAATAATCGATTGTGCGCTGATCGCGATGGCGCGGATGATTTCTGTCATGTTGTTCAAATCGAGCGTCGAAACCTCATCGCTGAGTTTGTGGTAATTTGGCTCGGAATCCATTTTTGAAGTTGAAATCGTGTGCGCCGGAACACCGAGTTTGGCGAGTGTCGCGTTGTCTGACCGATAGAAAAGCTGTTCGGACGGATACGGATCGGGTTTAAATTCAAATCCGCTGCCTTTGAGGTTTCGCTGCAAAATCTCGCCAAAATCCGATTTTTCAAATCCGGTAATGTAGGCCGAATTCTTTCCCCATTTGCTTTCGGTGCCGATCATTTCAAAGTTGAACA
The DNA here is from genome assembly GCA_023393485.1 of Bacteroidota bacterium. Taxonomy (GTDB): domain Bacteria; phylum Bacteroidota; class Bacteroidia; order Flavobacteriales; family Flavobacteriaceae; genus Flavobacterium. The sequence goes on along the minus strand of JAEWLD010000322.1, from coordinate 849 downwards.
TCGCGACGACTTTCTCGGGATCGATCTGTTTCGAAAAATACCTTGAGCCATAGCCGCCGACTTCTTCAGCTGTAAACGCCACGAAAATAATCGAGCGTTCGTTATTGCCTAATTGCTTGAAGTATTTCGCGAGTGCGAGCATGGCAGCCACGCCCGATGCATCGTCGTTAGCGCCGTTGTAGACTCTATCTGCGCCTTCCGGTTCAATTCCGATATGATCGTAATGCGCCGAAAAAACCACGTACTCGTCGGGTTTCGACTTTCCGTCCAAAACCCCGATTACATTGTTTGCTTTGCCATTTCGCGTTGTAAATTCCTGGCGAAAATCCTGAACGCCATTATATTGTGAAAGCCCGATTTTCCGCATTTCGGCTTCAATAAACGCCGATGCCAGCTGATTGCCTTTTGAATAAACCTCGCGGCCTTCCATTTCATCGGCGGCGAGCGTTGTGACGGTTCGGGTGACTTCGGCTTTGTCAATCGCGGGCTGGGCAAGGCCAACCAAAGGAATCAAAAAAAACAGCGCTGTTATTTTCCTCATTTGATTTGCTTTAGAATAGGCAACAGTTTGCTTTAAGGCAGCGGTAAAGATAGCGAAAACGCAAACCTAAAAACGAAGTTAATCGCCTAAAAAAAACAATATCGAACCCTATTTTCTGTTTACATTTGCGTTACCCGAGCCCGCCAGGGCGAATTGTACGAAGTAAAATCTATTTTATGTCTATCGAGGTCAGCAACATTTCTAAAAATTACGGCGCACAGAAAGCGCTTGACAACGTTTCATTTTCGGTGAAAAAAGGTGAAATAGTCGGGTTTCTTGGGCCGAATGGCGCCGGAAAATCCACCTTG
>JAEWLD010000306.1 GCA_023393485.1 Bacteroidota bacterium | reverse complement strand
AGTGAAAGCCCTGACGTCATGCTGATTGAAAACGCCGAACAAATCATCGCCAAACACATCACGCGAGACAATTATGCCAAGGCCGGCATTGATTCGCTCGCGATAAAAAACGCAACGTCCTCAGTAGACATCACGCTCAAAAAAGCCTCGGGCGAAGAAACGCTCAAAGGCATGAACTGGGTAAAGATGATTATCGGTTTCGCTTTTGGCTATCTGATCATGATGTTCATCGTCATTTACGGAAATCTCGTCATGCGCAGCGTGATTGAGGAAAAAACCAACCGCATCATCGAAATCATCATATCGTCGGTCAAGCCGTTCAAACTGATGATGGGCAAAATCATCGGCACATCGCTCGCAGGCGTGTTGCAGTTTGCGATTTGGGCTGTCATCGGCATTGTGATGATGGTCATCGCGACGTCATTTTTCGGTGCGCAGGTCGGCAGTGCAGACATGGCAGTGGCGGCGGCGCAGCCCGAATCTGCAGACTGGATGCAGATTGCATTGCGCGAAGCAGGTGAACTTCCAATTATTACTTTAGTCATTTCATTTGTCCTGTATTTCATTGGCGGCTACTTTTTATACAGCTCGTTTTATGCGGCAATCGGCGCGGCGGTAGACAATGAGACTGATTCGCAGCAGTTTCTTTTGCCGATCATCATGCCGCTGATTCTCGGCGTCTACATCGGTTTTGTGACCGTCATGAATGACCCGCACGGCGCCATCGCAACGGCATTTTCAATGATTCCGCTCACATCGCCAATCGTGATGCTGATGCGGATTCCGTTTGGCGTTCCGGTTTGGCAGCTTATTTTATCGCTCGTGATTTTGTTCGCCACATTTTTTGGCGTGGTTTGGTTTGCGGCCAAGATCTACCGCGTCGGAATTTTGATGTACGGAAAAAAACCGACGTATAAAGAGTTGTTCAAATGGCTGAAGTATTAGTTTGAGGTTTGAGGTTTGAAGTTTGAGGTTTGAGGTTTGAGGTTTGAAAGTTCAAAGTTTTCTAAACGGCCAACGGATATTGCTTCGAAGGTTTTATATTAGTAGCGTTTTTTCAGGAGCTGATTCCGGCTGTCCACTGTATCTTTTGCGGCTTCCGCCGAGCTACAGCCGCAAAAGGATGCCGTTTCCATCCGGGCTAGGGTTTAGCCGTTAATCAACCTTGAACTTTAAACCTCAAACTTTGAACGTTTAGCATGCCAAAAATCCTCATTATCGAAGACGAAGCGTCAATCAGGCGCGTACTCGGAAAAATCCTTTCCGAAGAGAATGAATCTTATGAAGTGGAAGAGTCAGAAGACGGCGTGTCTGGGCTCGACAAGATAAAAAACACAGATTACGATCTTGTGTTGTGTGATATCAAAATGCCGAAAATGGACGGCGTTGAACTGCTCGAAGCCGTCAAAAAAATCAAGCCCGAAATTCCGATGGTGATGATTTCAGGCCATGGCGACATGGAAACCGCCATCAACACCATGCGGCTCGGCGCGTTCGATTACATCTCTAAACCGCCAGATTTGAACCGGCTTCTGAATACCGTCCGCAACGCGCTCGACAAAAAGCAACTTGTTGTCGAAAACAAAATCCTCAAAAAGAAAGTCTCGAAAAATTACGAGATGATCGGCCAAAGCGACGCCATCGGCCATATCAAGGACATGATCGAAAAAGTCGCCCCAACCGATGCCCGCGTGCTGATCACCGGTCCAAACGGCACCGGCAAGGAACTCGTCGCGCATCAGTTGCATGAAAAAAGCGAACGGGCAGAATCACCTTTTATCGAAGTCAACTGCGCTGCGATTCCGTCTGAATTGATTGAAAGTGAATTGTTCGGCCACGTAAAAGGCGCGTTCACCTCGGCAGTCAAAGACCGCGCGGGCAAGTTCGAGGCTGCAGACAAAGGCACGATTTTTCTCGATGAGGTTGGCGATATGAGCCTGTCGGCGCAGGCCAAAGTGCTTCGCGTGTTGCAGGAAAACATGATTCAGCGCGTCGGAGCCGATAAAGACATTAAGGTCGATGTGCGCGTAATTGCCGCAACCAACAAAGACTTAAAAGAAGAAATCACTGCCGGGCGTTTCCGCGAGGATTTATACCATAGGCTCGCGGTGATTTTGATCAAAGTGCCTGCGCTCAATGACCGTCGTGACGATATTCCGCTGCTGATCGGCCATTTCACCGAAAAAATCTCATCGGAACACGGAAATGCGCCAAAACAATTCTCGGCAGATGCGATCAATTTGCTCAAGGAATACGATTGGACAGGCAATATCCGCGAACTGCGGAACGTTGTTGAACGGTTAATCATTCTCGGCGGAAGCGAAATTTCTGAAACCGACGTAAAATTATTTGCCAGTAAATAGTGCGTTTAACGTCAAACGTCAAACGTCGAACGGCGTTTAAAGTTACCGAGGCCTCTTCGTTTGACATTGGACGTTTGACATTCGACAACAAAAAATGAATCTCAAAAAAATAAACCCAAACCTCCAAAAAGCGCTCGCAGAAACCGGACTTACAGAGCCCAACGATTTGCAGCGCGACACATTTTCGACCATTAAAAGCGGCGCCGATTGCGTGCTCATTTCACCGCCTGGTTCAGGTAAGAGCACGACCATCGCTCTGAATGTCATCCAAAAACTCCAAAGACCCGAAGGCGAAAGCACGCGGGCTTTGGTGCTCGTTGAAAGCAAGGAAAAAATGCTTGAAATGGAACAGATGTTCGGCGAACTTAACAAATACAATGGGCTTCGCATTTACGGAACCAATGACAAAACCGATATCGACAATGACAAAAACCTGATTTCGCTCGGCGTCGATGTCCTGATCGGAACGCCCGGTAAAATCAACGCGTTGTTTTCGGGTGCGGGCTTTAACATGAACACGATCAAAATTTTCGTCGTTGATGACGCCGACGAAGTTTTCAGAAGCCGTCATGACGCGATTGTCCAGCGTCTGTCTGACAGCGTCGCCAAAACCCAGCGCATTTTCACTGCCACTGAAGTCACTGAAAAACTTGAAATCGTCGCCGATAAGATCATGGTTGAACCACTTTGGCTTGAACCCGACGACGAGTGATACGCGCGCTTCGGTTTGTAATCTTGTCAATTGTCGGACTGTTCGCGGTGTTGTACCTGCTTTTTATCGTCGGCGTGTATTTCGGTCAGGAAAAAATGATTTTTCAGGCCTCAAAACTGCCGGCAGATTTCACCTACAAGTTTGACCAATCTTTTGAGGAACTATCGATCAAAAGTGCAGACGCCGATCTCAACGCTATTCTTTTTAAAACCGACAAGCCGCGCGGTGCCGTTTTATATCTGCACGGCAACGCCGGTACGCTCGATCATTGGAGCAGCATCGCGCCTGATTATACCGCGAATGGTTACGATGTCATGTTGCTCGACTATCGCGGTTATGGCAAAAGCGAAGGCACGATTGAGAGCGAGGCGCAATTCCTTGCCGATGTCACCGCGGCCTATCAGGCTTTGGCGAAGCGATATTCCAATATCGTAATCGTCGGGTATTCAATCGGAACCGGTCCGGCGGCGTATCTCGCTTCAAAGTTCGATCCGTCTGCCCTGGTATTGCAGGCGCCGTATTACAACCTGATTGAACTGGCGGATTCGCGCGTGCCATTTGTTCCCGATTTTGTCAAAAAGTACAGGTTCGAGACCAATTTATTCCTGCCGAAAGTAAAATGCCCGATCTACATTTTTCTCGGCACCGACGATCGGCTGATTTCGTTTGACAACGGCGAGCGCTTGCACAAATTGATGCCCGAAGACCAATCACATTTGTTCCGCTTGAAGGCGTTGGGCATGGCGGAATCAACCAGGATGAGCGTTTTCTGGCCGAACTCAAAATAATTCTCGACGGCGCGGCAATCAAAAGCGCGGTAAATCAATAATATTTAAGGCATTCACCGAACGGAATTTTAGATAAATTGCGCCTAAAAAAGATGCGAACTTCTTTTGAATCAGAAAGACTTTTGTTCCGCGAGCTGCAACTGGCGGATGATGAGGCGCTGTTTGCGCTCGACTCCGATCCCGATGTGATGAAATACGTTTGCGCAAAACCAATAGAGGATATCGAAAAAACTCGTGAAATCATCAAAAATATCCGTCAGCAATACGTTGATTTCGGCATCGGACGCTGGGCCGTCGTACTCAAAGATACCGGCGAGGTCATCGGCTGGGGCGGGCTCAAATTCATCAGGCATCTGAATGGATTTGACAATAATTATGACCTCGGTTACCGCTTTCAAAAAGGCCATTGGGGAAAAGGTTACGGCTTTGAGTCGGCAAAAGCATGGATTGATTTCGGGTTCAATGAATTGAAACTGGACCGGATTTCTGCCTATGTCGATGTTGAAAATACGGCTTCGGTCAGGATTCTCGAAAAATGCGGGTTGCGGTTCGTCAACCGCTTCGTCGATGAAGGCGATGTGTGTGCATGGTATGAAATAGTCGATAATCGACAATTGACAAATTGACTCCGGGCGCAGCCGAACGCTACGGAGCGCAGCGAAGAAAATCATCAGTCCAATTATTAATTGTTAATTATTAATTATTGATTGACTTGAATCTTATCTTTGCGCCTTCAAAAAACAACATGATCACGGTCAACGACATCTCGGTACAATTCGGCGGAACAACGCTTTTCAGCGATGTTTCATTCGCCATCAATGAAAATGACAAAATCGCCCTGATGGGTAAGAATGGCGCTGGAAAATCAACGCTTTTAAAAATCATTGCCGGGGTGAACAAGCCGTCAACGGGCAATATTTCGGCGCCAAAGGAAGCTGTTATCGCCTATTTGCCTCAGCACTTGCTGACTAAGGATGATACGACGGTTTTTGAGGAAGCATCAAAAGCTTTTTCCGAAATCTTCAAAATGAAGGCTGAAATCGATGCGATCAATGAAGAATTGACCGTTCGCACAGACTACGAAAGCGATGGCTACATGAAGCTCATTGAGCGCGTTTCTGACCTGAGCGAGCGTTTTTATGCGGTTGAAGAAGTGAATTACGAGGAAGAAGTTGAACTTATTCTGAAAGGCCTCGGTTTTGAACGCGGCGATTTCGCGCGTCCGACTTCTGAATTTTCAGGCGGTTGGCGCATGCGGATCGAACTCGCCAAAATCCTGTTGAAAAAGCCGGATTTGATTTTGCTCGACGAGCCGACGAACCACATGGATATCGAATCCATCCAATGGCTTGAAGAATTTTTGCTGAATTCGGCCAAGGCAGTCGTCGTGATTTCGCACGACCGCGCGTTCGTTAACAATATTACCAATCGGACGATTGAAGTG
>JAEWLD010000263.1 GCA_023393485.1 Bacteroidota bacterium | reverse complement strand
GCGCGGAATAGTGTATCGGCGTAGGCAACCACGATCGGGCCTTGCATCGATTCGCGCGCGCACATGATTGCATGCGCGGTTCCGAGCGCTTCATTTTGATAGTAAATCGTGCCTTTGGAGCCGAGGTTTTCGGCAATCGCGACAAGTTCTTCTTCTACCTGGGTGCCAAAATCCTTGTGGATGATAAACGCTATTTCGTCAATTTTCTGGTTGATTACTCCGGCGATGTCTTCAACCAATCGGTGGACGATCGGTTTTCCGGCAATCGGAATCAATGGTTTTGGAACGGTAAGCGTATGTGGGCGTAATCTTGAGCCGCGACCGGCCATGGGTACGATGATCTTCATGAATTTGGAAATTTGAAAATTTGAAAATTTGAAAATGAGCGGATATCTTCATTCCAAATTCCTCCTTTTCAATTATTAATTGTTAATTATTAATTGTTAATTTATTTCACCCCGGTGCTGCCGAATCCGCCTGCGCCGCGGCTTGTTTCCGACAATGCGGAGACTTCATTCCACTCGGCGCGCTCGTGTTTGGCGATGACGAGTTGCGCGATGCGTTCGCCATTTTCGACGACAAAAGCTTCATTTGATAAATTTACTAAAATCACCCCGATTTCCCCGCGATAATCGGCATCAACCGTTCCGGGCGAATTCAAGACGGTAATTCCCTTTTTGGCTGCCAAACCCGAACGCGGGCGAACCTGCGCTTCATACCCGATTGGCAATTCTATGAATAAACCGGTTTTTACGATAGCGCGCTCGAGCGGCTTAAGCGTAATCGGTTCAGATAAATTGGCGCGCAAGTCCATTCCGGCAGATGCGATGGTTTCGTAACTCGGCAACGGATGCTGCGAATGATTGATGATATTGATTGTCATACTTCTTCCTGGTCGTCTTTAACAATCGGGATTGCTTTACCCGATTTGCGTTTGATGATTCTCTCTAAGGTTTCTTTTTCGTTATGGTAAATAAAATACACAAAAAGTGCGATCAGTGTCACGCCAACATAATAATTTTCCCTGAAAATATAAAATGACAAGACCGAAAACAACACAGACAAGCCCAAATAACCGCCGATGCGTTTCATATCATACGGAATCGGATAGGCTTTGGCGCCCATGAAATACGATATCGCCATCATGGTTCCGTATGCGGCAATCGTCGCAATCGCCGAGCCCATATAGCCGTCGCCGCCCTGTGACTGGAACAGCGGAATCAGCGCAAAGTTCAAAACCAGCGTCACGGCCGCCCCGGCAAGCGAAATCCACGCGCCGACATGCGTTTTGTCTATCAATTTATACCAAACCGAAAGATTCGTGTAGATTCCGAGGAAAAAGTTCGCAAGAATGATCAGCGGCACGACTTTCATCGCTTCCCAATACACCGGATCGCGAACGACGAAAAGTTTTAGTACATCGGCCGAAACGATTACGATAAGCTGGATCAATGAGCCAAAAATCACAAAGTATTTCGTAACCGTGGCATAAGTTTGTTTTGCGTTTTCATTGCCGGCGTGGCTAAAGAAAAACGGTTCGATGCCAAGCGTGTAAGCCGTGCGGAACAACACCATGAACAAGCCCAATTTATAACAGGCCGAATACACGCCGACTTCGGTATGAGCGATATTTTCAGGAAGTAGATTCGCGAGTAGGATTTTGTCGAATTGTTCGTTGATCGCAAAGGCGACACCGGCAAATAAAATAGGCCAGCCGTAACTGAGCATGCGCTTCCACAAATCTATATTGAACTGCCATCTGGAGTGAAAATAACTGCCTGAAAGGGCAATGAGCGTTGCGGCGCTTGCAATCAAATTCGAAATAAAAACATAGCCGATTTCGAAATTCTCGATGTAAATTGTGTGGACGAAACGCCCCGGATCGCCGGCGGCGAGTTTTGGCAAATACACCAGAAAGAAAATATTGCAGCAAAAATTCAGCGCGACGTTGCCGATCTTGATTATCGCGTAACGCATCGGGCGTTGTTTGGCGCGCAGTTCGGAAAATGGCACAACCACGAGCGCGTCGAGTACGAGAATCCAGATCGTGTATGTGATGTATTTAACGTCGAACCCAGACCAGTCGGCAAGCAAATTCCGCATCAGCATTGCGAGGATCAAAAACCCGATTGTCGATCCGAAAATTGAAATCGTCGTGGTCTGGATCACGCTTTTTTTATTGTCTTCTTTGTTGTAAAAGCGGAAGAACGCCGTTTCCATTCCGTAAGAAAGGATGACGTTGAAAAAAATCATGTAGGCGAAAAGCTCGGTGACGCGCCCGTATTCGTCGCGGTTCATCACGCCCGGGCTTGTATAGAGCGGCGTCAGGAAAAAACTCATCATCCTCGGAATGACCGTGGCCAGCCCGTAGATTGCCGTCTGTTTCAGGAGATTTTTATACAAGCTCATCGTATTGAGTGACAAAAATAACCATTTCTTTTAACCGAAGCTTCTAATTAACGCTGCAGACTTAATTTATATTTGCGAGATTCCCAACACGATGAAAAATACAATTAAGATTGCGCTTTTGCTGCTTGCACCGCTGGTTTCCGTTGCACAAAACAGCCTCAAAAAAACGCCGGTGACCGTTACCAAACACAACATTTCGTTTGTTGACGATTACCAATGGATGGAAAAAATGAAAGACGCCGATGTCGTTGCATGGGTCGACACGCAAAATGCCCGCCTCAAAGATCATCTTGAGCAAACCGGCAAAGCAGCTGCGACATTGCGCACGTTGAAGCGGTACGACACATTTACGCCATATCCTGCACTTTTCCCGAAAGGAAAATACTATTTCACGACATTTCGCAAAGACAACTCAAAATCACCGCTATTGCAATATTGGCTTGATTTGACCCAGCCGCCGCAAGGCACGATTGACCCGAATGAGATTTATCCGGCTGAAAAAGTCACAATCACTGAAACACGGCCGTCGCGGCATTCAGAAAAGCTCGCCTATTCAATCAGCGTCAATGGCAGCGACAACGAAGAAATCAGGTTTTATGACCTTGCCAAACAAAAACCGATTGACGACGTGGTTAAAAATGTCAAATTCTGCTCGCCCCAATGGAACCGCGACAAAGGCGTTTTCTATACGCGAAACAACAACAAAGACCAGTTTGCGCAGGATTCAACCTATACGTTGTATTATCATACATTGGGTAATCCGCAGGAAAACGACGCATTGATTTTTGACGCGACAAAAACAAAATCGCAGGTTCGGTTTTCAACCGTCGAAGACAAACTGTTTGTGACCGAAACGATGAAATCCGGTGAGAAGAATTATTACGCCGCAGATTTGAACAACGCCGAAATCGTTCCGGTAAAATATATTGACCGCGATACGACCGGATTTAAATTCCTCGGCTACCGCGACGGCCGCGTTTATTTTTCATCGCGTAAATTTGATTGGGGCGAAGTACGGTCGTTCGATTTGAATAACCGCGCCGATGAAAAAGTATTGATTCCGCAGATTTACATGAATTTGCTCGATGATTCGTTCCTTTATGATGATTATGTGGTTTGTACTTACAGGACGACGAAGAAAAATTATTTTATCGTCTACGATTACTCGGGCGCACTTGTCAGGCGCGTTGATTTGCCGCCGGGCATGGACGTTTCGATTTCGCATTACGACAAAAAAACAAAGGAATTGTTCTACATTTTGTATTTGTATGTTGAACCCGTCCGAAATTTCAAACTCAATATCGAAACCGGTGACAACAGGCAATACGGCGATCCGCACCGGCATCCGAAACCGACACTTTTTGGCGTAGGCTATTTTGAGACTTTGGCGACGAGTTATAAAAACCGCGACGGCATAGACATCCCAATCACGATTGTCTACAAAAAAGGCCTCAAACGCGATGGCAACAACCCGACTTTGCTTGAAGGTTACGGCGGTTTCGGAATTGTCCCGGGCCGCAATTACGATCCGTGCATCGCGTACTTCGTTGAAAATGGCGGCGTTTACGCATTTGCCAATATTCGCGGCGGCGGCGAGAAAGGCCTTAACTGGCACAAAGACGGACGCAGGCTCAATAAAATAAACGGCATGCACGATTTTGTTGACGCAGCCGAATTCCTGATCTCTGAACAATATACGACACCGCAAAGACTTGCTATCAGCGGCCGTTCGCAAGGCGGGCTTTTGGTTGCGGCGGCGATGACCGAACGTCCGGAACTGTTCAGGGTAGTGATTCCGCAGGCCGGAATTTATGACATGTCACATTTTGACGATTACACCGTCGGGGCTTATCACTATTCGGAATATGGAAATCCGGCATATCCCAACGATTATGAGACGATGATGGCTTATTCGCCATACCAAAACATCAAGGAAAATGTGAATTACCCGATCACGCTGATCAATGTATCGGACAACGACGACAGGATTCCGCCGTTTCAATCATATAAATTCGCCGCAAAGCTCCAGAATCGCTCTGCGCAGACCAATCCGGTCTATATCAGGACGGCCAATAAATCGGGTCACGGCGCCAAACCGACTTATGACCAGCGCGTCCAGGAAAGCGCAGACATCTACACATTTTTACTGCATCATTTAACGCAATAAAAAAAGCCGGAGTAATTTCCGGCTTTCTTTTTATATCGCAATGATTATCCGTTCAATGCTTCCGCACCGCCGACAATTTCGAGGATTTCGTTGGTGATTGCGGCCTGACGTGCCTTGTTGTATGTCAGTTTCAATTGGTTGCGAAGCGCCGTTGCGTTGTCTGTCGCTTTGTGCATCGCCGTCATACGCGCGCCGTGTTCAGAGGCAAACGAATCGCGGATGGCCTTGTACAATTGTGTCTTGAGCATTTTCGGGATCAAGGT
>JAEWLD010000109.1 GCA_023393485.1 Bacteroidota bacterium | reverse complement strand
ATTGACAGCACCGCTGTTGGCGACACTGTAACCGCGCCACCGTCAGTGACCGATTCCGTTCCGGGCGTGAATCCGGGAGGCAGCGAACAGGTGCCATAAACAAAAAGCCTCTTCAATCGAAGAGGCTTTTTCCAAAAAAAAGCCAGCCCGTAGGTAAGACTGGCCTCTTCTTCATAGCAGTAGGGATCAGTTCTTCTCGAAGGTAAGCAAATCAGTTCCGCCATTGCCGCCGCTGATATGCTGCAGCCTGAGTTTGGTTGAAGTCCTTTCAAGGATATGCCAATCTTCGCTAAGTTCGGCGAAATCGTCAGGCGAGCTAAAGACGATATTGAAATTGATATCTCCGCTCGGGTTGTCATCGTTGCTGTCATCGTTTGTGACAGACCAATAACCTGTTACGGTCGAACTGCCGTTTGTCGCGGTCAATACATTGGAATCGCCAAAAGTAAAGTCATAGCCGGTAAAATCATTGGTGTGGTTGTTTCCATCTTCATCAAAAAGCGTAATGCGCCACGTTCCGTCGGTTACTGTATTCACGATTGGCGTGACGTCGGTTGATGATGATGACGAATCGTCGTCTGAACTGCACATTGAAGCGGTGTTTACCAAAAACATACAGGCAATCAGCGGATAAAAAAGCAATTTTTTCATAGATCGAAATTTAGGTTAGCGTTATATGTGTTTATGGTAGGTAAACAGTCCCGGGCCCGAAACCCCTACCATCAGTTGGCTGAAAAATAAAAAAGAGGGAAAATTATCCCTCTTAACAAACCAAAACAAACAAGTAAGAAATATCATCAATCAGAAAAGCGTTTTTGCTACGGCGAAGCTCAAAAAGATAATCGCTATCCAAATCAGGGTTTGATTGATCAGATGTCCGAAATCCCTGCACTTCCCACTTTCGGTGTGATCGTCGTTTTTTTTATCCCCGGCGAAATGTTTCTTAGCCAAATTCATCGCTTATAATTTGGTGAAATACAGATATTTGTGTCCGCCTTCGCTGCCGCTTTGGTCATTCTTGAGCCTGAAATTGGCTGCGTTGTATTCAGTGACCCGCCATTCATTGTTGGTCAAGCCTTGGAGCGCCGGTGTCGGAAAGAAAAGATCCAGCATCTGATGGCTGTCCTGATATGTACTCCAGGTTCCGTCGCTCACGACACCATTTTTAATGGCAGTAACCGAACCGTTGGCATTAAATGTAAAAGCGTAACCGTAATAAATGTCGACCCAATTGCCCGAGCCCGATCCCGAACTATCGTCTTCGCAATATGAAATATACCAGCTTCCGGAGAGCATGATCTCATCCAATGTTGCCGGTCCGGCGTTTTCACAATTCGCGATCGCCTGTTCAATGGCGCTTTCCAATTCGGTGTTGCTGCCAACCGTGACTTCATTGCCGCCGGCAAAACTGACGCTGAGTGGATACGATACGGTGAAAATTTCGTTGGCCGCCATACCGTCAATGAAATGATAAAGATCCGCATCGCTGTAAAACGTAAAGGTATTGGCAACCTGATTGTTGACGTCATACCTGTTTATGGCGACCGGGAAAACAAAATCGAGACATGTGATTTCATTGAACTGGCCATCGTTACAGGTCATTGCGTCGAGCTCTGCCTGTGTTGTGACCGTCTGTTGCACGAAATTGGGCTGTACTATGGCAATCGGGAAGTGGAAATGGACAATGTCGTCGTCAGTCCACGAATAATCCATGTTTTGCGCGACGGCATCCAAATCAGTTTCATTTTCAATTGTCATCTCTTCGCCATTCAGTGTAATGACAACCGGCAGCCTGACGCTATGGCAATCAGATCCGTCGAGGATATTATCCCAACGCGTAGGGTTTTGACTGATGCGCAGCACAAGAGAGGCAAGTGGAGAGGATTTCGACAATGCCGCATCGTTGTCCCATCGTACCATATTTTCCTCAATTTGACACGAGAACAAGGACAGCGCAGTCAATAAAAAACACAAATTTCTCATCGAAGCGGTTTTTTAGGCAAAACAATCTTTGTTAAAAAAACCCTACCGTCTGGTTTAATTTTTAATTTTGAGGAGATTCAACCCTTGTTTTCAATGGATAAAAATTCGCCGTGTCTTTGCGACGAACCAGTCTTTTCGCGTTTTTTTTCAGGTCATGTGCGCGCGCTCAGAAGTTATCTGTATTTCAAATACGGCAATGAGCAGCAAGCCAACGATGTTGCACAGGATGCGTTTATCAAAGTCTGGGAAAATTGCAAAAATATCCCGCATGAAAAGGCGAAATCCTTTTTGTATACGGTCGCCAACAACGCGACATTGAACATCATCGCGCACCAGAAAGTCGTTTTGAATTATGCCAAAACCGGTGGCGCGTCGCATATCACGAACATCAATCCTGAGCACATCGTTGAGGAAAACCAATTTCGCGACAAGCTCGAAAAAGCAATCTCAAGCCTGACCGAAGCCCAACGCACGGCTTTTTTGCTCAATCGGATCGAGGGTAAAAAATACCATGAAATTGCAGAAATGCTAGGCATCAGTGTCAAGGCTGTCGAGAAGCGGATTTCGGGCGCACTGGCCGGCTTGCGCGAGCAAATAGAACAATTGCGGTAGGGTTTTACGATGCCCGACTGTTAAAAACGATAATGGAACGCATGAAAGAAGATTATGATTTGGCGAAATGGCTCGCGGGCGAAATGTCAAAGGCCGAACTTGAGGCATTTGAAAAGTCCGACGGCTATGCGACATACGCCAAGATAAAGGCGTATTCGTCACAACTTGAATCGCCGGCGTTTGACCAGAAGGCGATGTATGACAATATTATCTCACACCGGAAAAAACTGCGTAAAGTCCTGCCATTGTACAGGATTATTTTCCGGGTAGCCGCAATCCTGATCATCGCGCTAGGGCTTTTCTTTGTCGCGAGAAATATGATGCCCATCACCGAATCTGCGGCAAACGGCCAAACCAACTCATTTCTATTGCCCGACCAATCCGAGGTCGTGCTCAACGCTGGCTCTGAAATCGAATACAAAAAATGGGGCTGGAATAACAACCGAAGCCTGCATCTGAATGGCGAGGCGTATTTTAAAGTCGCTAAAGGCCAGAAATTCGAAGTCCACACATCGCTCGGAACAGTCACGGTACTCGGGACGCAATTTGATGTCAAGGCGCGCGGCAACCGTTTTGACGTTGTCTGTTATGAAGGCCGCGTCGGGGTTCGGTATGGCAACTCGCAAACCGTAATCACACCTGGCCAAAGTGTTTCGTTCGCAGCCGGACAACCAATCGATGCGCCACACCAATACGCCTCGCAGCCACAATGGCTGAACAATAAGCTGGTATTCAATAAAGAAACACTGCAGGCAATTGTCGCAGAGCTCAACAGGCAATATGACGTCACGATTGAATTCGGTCGGACGCCGTCAACACAATTGTTCACCGGGGTTTTGCCGATGAAAAACCTCGACCAGGCACTTGAGATCATCTGCGCGGCCTATCATTTGAAACCGGTTAAACAAAACGGAAAAGTTATTCTAGAAAACCCTTGATGCGCAAAGCCAGGCTGCTGTTGCTCGTTTTATTCCTGACACTTTCCGCGGTCGCCCAGCAGGAAAAAAAACTTCCTTTGAAAACTATTTTGGGTGACATTTCGACGCGTCATCACGTGACTTTCAACTATATCGAAGACGATGTCGCCGCATATAAAATCCTTCCGCCTGATCCCGCTGAATCGCTCGCCGCCAAACTCGATCATTTGAGGTCGCAGACGCGGTTGCGGTTTGAACCCGTTGGCAATTCGGCTTACGTGATCACCAATGACAAAAAACCTGAAAAATCCCTTTGCGGATTTTTGCGCGATCCGGTGAGCGGCCTTCCAGTCGAGGCTGCTTCGATATTTATTGCCGGCAGCGCGGTCTCAACGGTCTCGGATGGCAACGGATATTTCGAGTTGCCCACAGGATACTCGAATACAATCCAGATTCGCCATTTGAATTACGAGCCTTTTGACATTGAGCCTGCTGAACTTTACAAGCCTGATTGTCCTCAAATAGCATTGACGCCGACCGTCAATTCACTCGACGAGGTCATCACCAGGCGTTTCCTCACGACCGGCATCAGCAAAAACGTCGATGGTTCGTTCCGGATCACGCCGCGGTATTTCGGCATTTTGCCTGGATTGAGCGAGGCCGACGTGCTGCAAACCATGCAAGAACTGCCGGGCATCAGCAACGAAGACGAAACCATTTCGAACATCAGTGTCCGCGGCGGAACGCATGACCAGAATCTGTTTTTATGGAACGGCATCAGAATGTTTCAAACCGGGCATTTTTTCGGGCTGATTTCGGCGTTTAATCCGGTATTGCCGCAAACGATTTCAATTACGGTCAACGGTACGCCGGCGTTTTTGGGCGAAAGTGTCTCAAGTGTCGCCGACATTTCCTCACACGCCAAAACAATTGGCAAATCGAGTTACGTCCTGGGTACGGACTTGATTGGACCGAGCGGTTATTCAAATATAAGATTGTCGCCAAAAGCGAGTGTTTCGGTTTCTGCGCGCGGGTCGTTTGGCGATGCTGTTTTTTCGCCGACCTATCAGAATTATCGCGACCGCATTTTTCAGAATACCATCGTATCAAATCAGCAAGGCCAGATTTTCGTAGACAGTGAAGAGGATTTTTACTTTTACGATTTTACTGTCCAATACCGGCAGCAAGTAGGGCAGCGCCATGAATTTTTTATTGACGGCATCGGAACGGTCAACAGCCTGATTGTGGATCAGACTTCCGGAACGGGTCGCGTCAGCAACGATCTTGCACAACGAAGCCTCGGCGCGGCGCTTGATTGGACAACGCGATGGAATGACCGCCATAACAGCCGGTTCAACGCCTATTTTTCGCGTTACAAGCTCGATGCCTCAACAGAAGAAATCAGCGCCGACAACTTAACGCTGCTGCAGCGAAATAAAGTGATCGGGATCGGATTCAAACTCAGTCATGAGTGGCAGTTTTCTGACCGGATATCCTTTAATGGCGGCTATCAATATGACGAAACGGGCGTATCAAACTTTGACCAGATCAGTTCGCCGGGTTTTTCGCGAAATCTCACAAAAGTCTTGCGCACGCACGTCGCGATCGCCGAAACCGTATTCAAAACTGAGAATGCAAAGACACTGCTGCGGCCCGGCATCAGGATCAATTATTTTGAGAATTTCGCTGTTGTGCTTCCAGAATTAAGGCTTCAATTAAGCCATGCGCTTTGGGAAACGCTAAGGATCGAATTGCTCGGCGAACAAAAAAGCCAGACAATGTCGCAGGTCATTGATCGCCAGCTCGATTTTCTTGGAATTGAAAAACGCCGATGGACTTTGGCCGACAACGCCGATATCCCGATACAGAAAAGCCATCAGGTTTCGGCAGGCGTGACTTTTAAGAAAAACAACTGGCTTGTGACGTTTACCGGGTTTTATAAGAAGGTTTCAGGGATTACGACCGCCTCGCAAGGTTTTCAAAACCAGCTGGAATTTGTCAGGTCATCAGGCAATTATCGCGTTTTGGGTACTGAGATACTCGTCCAGAAAAATTTCGGGCGTTTCTATTCATGGCTCAGTTACGGGTTTAATGACAACAGATATCATTTCGCACAATTGGCACCATCGGATTTTGCGAACAATTTTGAATTGCGCCATACGCTCGCCCTGGCCGCCATCTATGAATGGAAGAAACTCAAATTGGCCGTCGGCAGTAAATGGCATTCGGGACGTCCGGTGACCACGCCGGCTTCGGGCATGCTTGACACGTCCGATCCGGCAAATCCAACAATCCTCTACAACAGCCCGAACAACGACAGGCTTCCGGACTTTTTTGTACTGAAC
>JAEWLD010000211.1 GCA_023393485.1 Bacteroidota bacterium | reverse complement strand
CAAGGTTCTGGTATGGCTGGCTGCTTCCGGCAGGTTTGAGCAGAAACGCAAAACCGTCCGAATAACGGCATGGCGCGCTGCCCGAATATTCTTCGGATGCGAAAATGTAATCAAAACTGATTTGGCTTGTAAGCGGCGTGAAGTCGAATTCGAGGACCGTCGCGTTAAAAGTATTGCCAATGCCGAGCGCCTGTTCCAAATCCTGATCGCCGACCCATGAAGTCGCGCCTTCGTCAATCAGATTGTCGTTCGGGCCTTCTGAACGCTTGGCACGCGCGGTACTTAAAACCACGCCGTCGGCAAACGGAAAAAGCGGTGAAGTGTTAGTGAAATAACCGAAACTTTGCTGGCCTGCGCTGAAAGTATCGCCGCTTACAGCGAAGTTGGAAACGTTCGCACACGGGCTGTCAATCAAAACATCCTCAACCAATTGCTGCGCCGTATAAGTGTCATTGACCTGGATATTCTGAGCAGAAATCCAACCCGGAACGCCGATAAAAAGCCAAAAAAAAAGTGCCGTTTTAAATTGCTTCATAGCAACGGCAAAGATACTACAAATCCCGCTTTTTTAGCAGTTTATATGACATTAACACAAATATAACTGTCCATACCAAAACAATCAGGATCGGCCAGAAATGTACGCTGTAATCCTTGTCTGTCGCCATGCCGACCTGGCCTTGCATTGTTTTTACGGGTGAAAGCCGGGTAAACGGCTCGACAATCAAGTTTGACAACGACGTCAAGGGGAAAAACTGCGAAATGGCGTCTGAAGTTTGCTGTGAAAAAAAGCGCCTTAGGATAATCCAATACAGGATAACCCCTTCAACGACGTACCAAATCAATACAAACCCGATTGCGAAGGCCGAACGCTTGATCAAAATGCCGATGAATAGGCAGAAGGAGAAAAACCCGACCAGTTTGACAAAGTACGCAATCAGGTATTCCATATCCGAAAAAATGATTCCCGGTTCTTTGTAAGACGAAAAACAAAGTCCCAAAACAATGCTGAGCACAAATATGAAAACCGTTGAGGCTGCCGCAAACGCAAGAACGGTCAGGAATTTCGATTTGATGAATTCTTCCTTGCTGATGCCATCGATCAGGTTTTGCTTGAGCGTTCCGTAGCTGTATTCATTGGCCATCATTGAGACGATGACCACGGCGAGGAAAAATTTAAAGAAGTCTGCTACATAAGTGTTGAAATGCCAGATGTACGGAAAGTTGAAAATCCCGACTTCGGCCAAATGCAGCTTGAAATTTCCGATGTTGAACTTGATCGAGGCAATCAGCGCAATGAATGTGAGCAATACAAAATAGGTTATGGTCAGGACGCGGCTTGCGCGGTTTTTCCAGATTTTCTGGAATTCTATAGAAAGAAGTCGTTTCATTTTTGTTATTTGGTCAGTTCGAGGAATTGCTCTTCGAGCGTGTTTTGGCGGCGGACGAGATGTGTGAGATAAATATTCCTACCTGCGAGATGCCGGTTGATTTCAGAGGCCGCGACAGGTTTTTTTGTATGCAAAATCAAGCGGCCGTCGATTTCCTTGAAAGAATCGGTTTCCGGGTATTGCTCGAGCGCATTTTTGAGTTCTGCGAAGTTTTCGGCGGCAAGTTCATAAAAAGACTGGCCTTCAATCATCGAATCGACGCGGCCCGAATAAAGGATGATTCCTTTTCTCAACACCAAAACGTGGCTGCAGACTTTCTCGACTTCGTCCAAAAGGTGCGAAGCGAGTATAATCGTTGTGCCTTGTGCGGCGATGGCCTTGATCAGTTCGCGGATTTGATGGATGCCTTGCGGATCGAGCCCGTTTGTCGGTTCGTCGAGAATCAGGATTTCGGGGTCGTTCAAAAGCGCCGATGCAATCGCCAGACGCTGTTTCATCCCGAGCGAAAACGTCCTGAATTTGCTGTCTTTTCTTTCGATTAGCCCAACAAGGGTGAGTTTTTCTTCGACTTTACTAAATGGTGCGCCTTTGATTTTGCAGACCAGTTCAAGGTTTTCCCTGGCCGACATGTACGGATAAAAGTTCGGCCGCTCAATGATGGCGCCAACTTTTTTGAGCGCATCGTGGGTCGGCATCGCGCCGTTGAACCAAAGGTATTCGCCCGAGGTTTTATTGACGACATTCAAAACAATGCCCAGTGTAGTTGATTTTCCGCTGCCATTTGGCCCTAAGATTCCGTAGACGTTGCCTTTTTCTATTTCGAGCGATACATTGTTTACGGCATGGACACGGCCAAATTTCTTGTGTAGGTTCCTGATTGATAAAATGGTTTCCAATGGTCGTTTTTTGATTTTGCTTGTGACGACCAAGATAGAAAATTGTTACGAACGCCTGACATTAAATATGTGAATGGCGCCGTTGGTAAAGATTGATAAGGGTTTCGTTGATTTCGCGGTGTTCCTGGGTCAGCGAAATTTTCCGGCCGACATCGTCGTTGGTGACTTGCAAGTGGCAAACCTTGCATTCGAATTCCTTGAAATGATCGGTGACATACTTGGTCGTCACGAATTTATGCCCGAACAATGAACACAAAAACCGTCCAGTCAGTGAATTCTCTTTGTAAGTTACTGATTTCATGTTTCGTACATTTAGGGACAATAAACATACATGCGTTGAGATATAAACACAAAAAAATCCGATGAAATACACAAAAAATCAAGTATTTTGGGAAAAGGATTACAAGAATCGATGAATTACATAAAAAAATCCCGCTCAGCTACAAACGGGATTTTTACTTTGATTGTCAACGGATTAGCTCTTTTGTTCCTTGTTGAAATAGACCAGGTAATAATACATCTGCTTTTCTTCGTCCCAGCCTTTTTCAACGAACTTTTCTGCGCTTTCAGGGTTGATGAAATCGAGCTTGATCTGGATATTCGTATCAAGGTTGATCACATTTTTGATTGACTTGCGTGCATCGCTGACGGCAGCATTGGCAATCGGAAAGGTCGTCACGTCTTCAATGCTGAATTTTGGGCCTTTGTCTACCTTGTAGTTTTTGAATTCGGGAATCAGGTCAGGATTGTCAATGACTTCATTAAGGAAATTCGACTCTTCAAACTGATCGTTTTTGGCGAAATAATTCACGGAACGATTCATGAACATGACTTCTTCTTTCTTGTCTTCGGCCGGGAACACTACATCTTTCGCGAAATTCTGGCAGAATTTAAGGTATTTTTTAGTCATGAAATTTTCGTCCTCAAACGCATCGACAGACAGAAAATGCTCGAGCCAGTAACGCGCGTCGTAACGATTGCTGTCAACGGTCAAAATCTTATAACCTTCGTCTTTTTTATGGTTGAAAATCAAACAGCCTTTATCGAGCTTGTTGAGGTTGATGCCTTGCTGGAGAATCATTTCGAGTTGCGAACCTTTTTCGTTGAACTGCAGGAAGTCGGTTTGGATTTCGCTTTTGAATACGCCGATGGCATCGACTTTTTGGTTGTCGATTGACAAATGTGT
>JAEWLD010000192.1 GCA_023393485.1 Bacteroidota bacterium | reverse complement strand
CCAACCCCAAAAGGGTTCACCGGAGCGCAGCGGAGGTAAACCCAAAACAAAAAACAAAATGCTGCCAAACCGATTCGCTTTTTCTTGTGAAAGCAACCACAAAAGGGTTCACCGGAGCGCAGCGGAGGTAAACCCTTAAATACATTTCAAACGAAGACTGCCAGTCATCAGCGTTTTATCGGGCAGGATTCATCACTCTTCCTGCTTAAACCGGCAACGTCCCTACAATCCCCACAATCCTTCAAATGTTCCGCCAACACACATAATCCGTTCAATTTTCCGATCGTCACCACATCATTTCTACGGATCCCATAAACCGTATCCAAAGGGCTAAAACTCTTCACCCGGTCATAGTGCGCCACATGCAAGTACACCATTGTCGTTTCAATGCTCGAATGGCCAAGCAAATCGCGGATGCTGACGATGTCCAATCCGTCTTCAAGCAAATGTGTAGCGAAGGTGTGACGCAGCGTATGCGAAGAAACCCTTTTAATGATTCCCGCTTTCCTGACGGCTTGTCTAATGACCCAGCCGAGGCCTTTTGGCGAGTAGTGCGAGTCGGATGTTCCGTCGGGCATTTTTTTGCTTTGGCCGTTGAAAAGCCAAATTTGCGGGTTCTCGATTGCGAGATATTCCTTTATCCATTCAATGAGCACCGCACTGAGCGGAACATAGCGTTCCTTTTTACCTTTGCCCTGCCTGACGTGGAGCATTTTGCGATCAAAGTCAAGATCTTCAAGCCTGACGTGCCGCGCTTCAGAACACCGGAGGCCGCAGCCGTATAATAATGCAATCAGCACCCGATGTTTCAAAGATGTGGTCACCTCAAACAATTTTTTGATTTCGGCGCGGCTTAATACAACGGGAAGCCTTTTGTCTTTTTTTATCGATGGCAGTAAAACGCTTTTTTCAGGCAGGCCATCCATACGATAGGCAAACCTAAGGCTATAGCTCGCGAACTTGAAAAACGATGCCGACGGATCAAAATTCCTCTGGAGATAAAAAAGATATTCGTTGATCTGCTCGGCTTCTATTTCGGTGGGCAGTTGATTGAAATGAAGTGCCGCCTTGGCCAAATGATGTGCGTAATTATTTAGTGTTTTCGGGCTTTTCCCGGCCAAAGAAATTTTTTGCTCGAAACGTTTGTAAAACGGAAGAAAACCCGGAATACTGTCACAGGCCCTGACAATGGTGTTGTTTTTTTTGCATGATAATAGATTTGGTCTGCAAAAGTAAGCACAAATTTGTAATCAAATTCTTAAATTAACTGGCATGGCCAGCAGCGTAAACTTTATTAAAATTTCATCGCAAATGGTGGAATTTCGCCCAAAAAACACTAATTTTTACAATTGTTATATTTACAAAATGAAACTACACATCAAAAACATGGTCTGCGACCGTTGCAAAATGGTAGTCAAATCAGAACTCGAACAAGCCGGACATGACGTTGTTCGCGTCGACCTCGGTGAAGCCGAAATTACCGAAACACTTAGTCAAAAAGAACTCAACGCGCTCAACGAACGCTTGCAGACAGTCGGTTTTTCGCTTATCGAAGACCGCAAAACCCGCGTCGTCGAAAAGACCAAAAACCTGATCATCGCACTCGTCCATTCGCAGAACAACGGCCTGAGTACGCCGCTGTCACAATATCTTTCCTTTGAGCTCGGGCAGGATTACAGCAGCATCAGCCACTGGTTCTCGTCGCACGAAGAAACAACGATCGAGCAATATTACGTCATGCAACGCATTGAACGCGTCAAGGAACTGCTAGGTTATGAAGAGCTAAACCTCAATGAAATATCAGAATTGCTCCACTACAGCAGCGCATCGCACCTGAGCAAGCAGTTTAAAAAAGTAACCGGGATGACGCCATCACAATTCAAGGCCTACGGACACCAACGTCAGCCGCTCAACCAACTATAATTTTACCGATTTTTCCCGCAATTGTATAATCGGAATCGACGGGCTAAAAGCTAACTTTGTGTCAACAAACCCCGTCATGACACACACCTATAAAATCACCGGAATGACTTGCGAAGGCTGCGAAGCCAAAGTCAAATTTCTGTTGTCTGGCGTTGATGGCGTTACGGCTGTCGACGTATCAAAAGACACGCAATCGGCTACGATTTCAATGGACAGGCATATTGCGCTGTCGACACTCCAAGAGGCAATTGGCGGCACGGCTGCCAAATATCGGATTTCGGCGCCAAATCATAGCGAAGTTTCACAGCAGGCCCAAAGCTGGCTTGCAACCTACAAACCGATTTTATTGATTTTCGGCTACATCACAGCCGTTACCATTTTAATCCAGCTGGGCAATTCCAATTTCGACTGGATGCAAGCCATGCGGCATTTCATGGCCGGGTTTTTTCTCGCGTTTTCGTTTTTTAAATTTCTCGATTTGAAAGGATTTGCCGAAAGCTATGTGATGTACGATGTGGTTGCCAGCCGTATGCCGCCCTGGGCATATTTTTACGCATTTATCGAACTGGCGCTCGGACTGGCTTTCGCGGCCAACTTCAATCCGTTTGTAACGAATTTGGTGACACTTGTTGTGATGTCTGTCAGCATCATCGGCGTGTCGCAAAGCGTATTGAACAAGCGCAAAATCCAATGTGCCTGCCTTGGCGCGGTGTTCAATTTACCGATGAGTACGGTGACAATCATTGAAGACGCATTGATGATTGCGATGAGCGGCGCGATGTTGATGACATTGTGACTTTGGGCTTTGCGCAGGCGCGACTGCCGAAGGAAAAGTTTCCGCCAGGTGCGCTGCACGAAACTACAAATAATCCAAAACACGCTCAAGCGCCATACCGCGCGAGCCTTTGACTAGCATGGTTTTGCCTGAAAGCGGCTGCCGTTTCAGCACATAGGCAAATTGCTCAAACGTGTGGTAAAAAGTAAAATGTTCACGTTCAAGGTTATTTTCTGAAAAGTCTTTGCCGATAAAAACAAACGCAATATCCGTAGCTTTTTCAACAGACTGGACCAGCGCTTTATGCTCGGCGGCGCTTTCTGGGCCGAGTTCGAACATGTCACCGAGAATCGCGACTTTATTGGGTTTGTCAAGCTGAAGAAAATTTTCGATTGCGACCGCCATGCTGCTCGGGTTGGCGTTATAGGCATCGAGAATGATTTCATTTCCGGCCTTGTGCAGAATTTGCGAACGATTATTTTCGGGTGTGTAACGCTCAATCGCAGCTTTGATTTGCGCGTTGTCGATTTCGAAATATTTGCCGATGGCAATTGCCGCACTGATGTTGCTGGCGTTATACAACCCGATCAGTTTCGAGTTGATCGTCACACCTTCAAACGATACTTCAACAAACGGGTTGGCCGAAACCTGGTCAATATTCAACGCAGCTTTTGCCTGATTGATCCCGAAGGCATAATGTGGCAGACCGTGGCTTTTTTCAACCTGGATAGGATCGTCGAGGTTGATGAACGCCATGCGGCTGTGCGACGCGAGATAATCGTACAATTCGCTTTTGCCTTTAATCACGCCTTGCGCTCCGCCAAAACCTTCGAGATGTGCCTTGCCGAAATTCGTGATATAACCGTAATCGGGTTCAGCGATGCGACACAGAAATTCGATTTCCTTTTGGTGGTTTGCGCCCATTTCAACAATGCCGATTTCTGTTTCCGCACTGAACGAAAGCAGCGTGAGCGGCACGCCAATATGGTTATTGAGATTCCCGATCGTTGCCTTTGCATTGAATTTCTGCGAAAGTACGGCGTGGATCAATTCCTTGGTGGTTGTCTTGCCATTGCTTCCTGTTAGGGCGACTATCGGCAGTTGAAGATAGTTGCGGTGAAAATTTGCCAGCCGCTGCAGGGTTTCAAGGCTGTCGCGAACAACAATGGTCCTTTGGTCTATATAATATTCCTGGTTGTCAATAATGACAAACCAGGCGCCTTTTTGGAGTGCTTCCGATGCAAAAGCATTGGCGTCGAAACGCTCGCCACGGATGGCAACGAACATTGAACGCGGCTGGATTTTTCGCGTGTCTGTAGAAATACCGCTGCAAGTCAGGAATTTGTCGTGAATGACATTGATTTCCATATCGAGATTTTGTTTACCGCAAATTAAAACAAATTAAGCAAACCAGCGATAAGAACCAATCTTGTTTCGCTGCAAACCACGGATCGAAATTGCGCGCTAAAGTAACCAAGTCCAAAAAAAAAAGCCCTGAAATCAGGGCTTTTAAATTATGCAACTTAGTTTCTTGCTTTTTTCTTTTTGTCGGCTTTAGGACCAACCCTTGACATCGCACAACGGAAACCGATGTAGTCTGTTGCCATATCTTGCGGGAAGTACCTTCTTTGCGCAGGATCGAGCCAGTAAGCGCGGTCTCTCCATGAACCTCCTTTGTACACGCGGACATCGTCGTTGATCAAAGTGGTACGCTTAGATGACTTGTCATACCTGCGGACCATGTTGCCCAAGCTGTCTGTAGAAACATTGTGCTTTGGTGAATCATACATCCTTTCAGTATCTTTCGCTTTTGCCGGATCTTCTTCAGAATCGCCGAATTTGAAATACCTTGTAGACTGTTTGTCACCGTCACGGTAGTTTCTGTTATCAGACTTGCTGAAGTTCTGGCGCAGGTAAGTCTCATTCTCGTCAACCGGAACCTGTGCGATTTCGCCAGGGAAGTTACGAGCCATCACTTTACCGTTAGGCAATGTGTCAAACTTCTGGGTTTCTGCCGTTACGATCTCCACTTTGCCGTCTTCACCGATTTTGTTCTTCATGTAAACGTTACCTCTGTAATAGTTGAAGTCATTTGCTTCATCGTCTACAATTGGACGGTAAACGTCGGCAACCCATTCCGCAACGTTACCAGCCATATCATAAAGGCCGAAGTCATTTGCAGGGTAAGATTTTACTTTATTGGTAATATCGGCGCCGTCATCAGACCAGCCAGCGATTCCGCCGTAGTCACCTTTGCCTTGTTTGAAGTTAGCCAATTGGTCACCACGTACCTGACGCTTGCCAGAACGCGTATAACTGCCAGACCAAGGATATTTTTTCTGTCCTTTGTATGAGTTGTACTGGCGCTGGCCTACATCGGCTGCAGCGGCGTATTCCCATTCTGCTTCGGTCGGAAGCCTGTACTCAGGCAAAATGATGCCTGAAGTCCTTTGTGCGTAAACATTTTTAGGACTGTTTCCGTTGGTGCCGGTCACAGAACCTGAGCCTGCGCCTGGATCTGCCGATGCACTTGATTTTGAACTTTTCTTAGAAGCCGAACGGCCTTTTTCTTTTTTCAAAACGAGTTCTTCGTTCTTCGAACCAAACGCACTGGTAGGCGTAGCGAGGTAAGTATCTGTACTGAACGTACCTTCCGACGATTCTGCCAAGTGGGCATCTTTCGCCAAATATTTTTGGTCTTCGAGCGCTTTCTCGTTAACGCGGTCGGTCCTCCATTTAGAGAATTCAACAGCCTGAATCCAGTTGACACCAACTACCGGATACTCAGCATAAGCCGGATGGCGCAGGTAGTTGTTGGTCATGGTTTCGTTATAACCGAGACGGTTTCTCCAAACGAGCGTATCGGGAGAAGCGCCTTCATAAATATTTTTGTAATTTTCCTGGTCTGGCGGGAAAACCCTTTTGAGCCAGTCAAGGTATTCCATGTACATCAGGTTGGTTACTTCGGTCTCATCCATATAGAATGACTGGACGTGTTGCTGGTTTGGCGTGTTGTTCCAATCGTGCATCACGTCATCCTGTACTTTACCCATTGTAAATGTACCGCCTTCCACAAACACAAGACCCGGACCTGTAGCCTGCTTCTTGAATTTAGAGGCGTACTGGAAACCTCCTTTACTATCGTTGATCTTCCACCCGGTAGCCCGAGACGAGCTTTTTCCGCTGGATTTTTTACCGCAGCTTGAAAAACCTGCCACCATTACCGCGCACAGTAACAGCCTGATAGCCATTGATTTTTTTACTTTCATACTCTTAGTAGGTAATAAAATTTCGAGGCGCAATATAACAATTAACCGTTAAACCGCAACATCTTTTTTTATAAATATACTTTAACTCGCTTTGCGACGCCGCAAAGTTTCTTCAGAACGCAATTTTGATTTAAATATTATATCGGGTTTGGCTAAATAAATTATTTTTACCGCCGTAATAATTTGTACCTTGTTACGTTAGTATTTCCGATGAAAAAACTGCTATCCTTATTCATAACCTTGTCGACGTCATTGATTTTTGCCCAGCAGCCAGGCCGTGTTGTTGTGGAATGGACAGACAATTCGGCCGTGAATTTCGGCGATGTCAAAATAAACATGCCGCGATTCAATGCCGATAACTTCAATTTCGACAACCGGTCAGCAGCTGTTTTTTTCTCACTGAAAACTCCGATAACTTCAGCCGTAGACAATAATGCGCTGCAGATTACCGATGTGGTTTATGAACCGATGCAACCTTCCCAACTCGGCGACCTTAAGGTGTCGTCGTTGCCCTCAGCCATAAACGCCAAGCTAAAAACCATCCGCGCGCGGGATAAGATGTTCGCGCAACTTACTTTTTCACCTATTATAAAAGACGCTGGCGGAATCAAGCGCGTAAAAGCGTTTACCTATGCCATCAATGCATCGGCTTCGCGGCAGGCCGTTGGGCTGAACAATGTTTCGGCAATCACCAATTCGATTTTTGCATCGGGCGACGTCTACAGATTTTATGTAGAAAAGTCCGGCGTCTATAAAATCTCGCGGAGTTTCCTGCAATCGCTTGGCATGGATACCTCGGCAGATCCTCGAAAAATCAAGATTTACGGAAATGGCGGCCGAATGCTGCCGCTGGCCAACAGCGTTTATTACCCGTCGGATCCCGAAGAAAACGCAATCCAGGTCATTGGCGAAAACGACGGCTCGTTTGATTCGAATGACTACATCTTATTTTACGCCGAAGGAATCGACACCTGGAACGACGACAGCCAAACACACAACAACATTTACGCTGACCGCAGCTATTATTATGTCACCAGCAAAGGCGGCGACGGCAAACGCATCCAGCCAATGGATCCGCTCTCAGCCAGCGCGCCGACCGTCACCACGACTACTTTTGACGATTATCAGTTCCACGAACAAGATTTGGTCAACATTGTCAGGCTTGGCCGGCGTTGGTTTGGCGAACAGTTTTCAATCGACAACCAACAGGAGTTCGAATTCGATTTTCCAAACATCGATGCCTCGACGCCGATAAAAATAAATGTATATGCTGCGGCCGCTGCAACGGTGTTCACATCATTTGCGGTAACCGCCAATTCGCAATCCGTGGGATCGATCGGCATTCCGGCGGCAGCGCCGAGCCTTGGCCTTGAAGCGCAGGGAATCAGCTTTTCGCAAACCTTTCCGGCAGCGGAAAACGTCACGATTTCACTCAACTACAATAATGGCGGCGTACCGACTTCAAAAGGCTTTCTCGATTACATTATTTTGCGCGCCAAACGCAATCTCAAGGGTTATGGCAAGCAGTTCCGTTTTCAGTACGATGCTTCGGCAACCACGACCGGGGTGATTGAATACCAGTTTTCAAATGCGTCGGGGATCAGCCAGGTTTGGGATGTGACCGACATTTACAACGTCACGAAAGCCGAAAATGCAGGCCAGTCCAATTTCTCGTTTAAAGCGGAACTCGGCGAGCTTCGCAAATACGTTGCGGTTGACCAGGCTGATTTTTATTCGCCGTCAAAAGAGTCAAAATCGCGCGTTGCCAATCAAGATCTGAAAGGCACGATCTTTACCGATGCAAACGGGAATTTCCAGGACATCGAATACCTGATCATTACCCCGACATCACTTTACGCGCAGGCAGAAAAACTCGCCAATTTTTGGCGCAATTATCAAGGCATGTCCGTCAGGGCGGTTAAACTTGACAACATTTACGAAGAGTTCGGATCCGGCAAACAGGACATTGGCGCGATCAGGAATTTCGTCAAATACGTTTACCAGAATGCGTCGAGCCCGGCTGCACGCGTCAAATATCTCAATTTGTTCGGCGACGCGTCGTTCGATTTTAAGAACCGTATTCCGAACAACACCAATC
>JAEWLD010000136.1 GCA_023393485.1 Bacteroidota bacterium | reverse complement strand
CACACATGGGTTACCCTTGAGCGCGCCGAAGGAATTTTGAAAATCGACCACGCGGCTAAACCAAAGTCAGCCAAATGGGTTACGATCTATAAAAATGACGACTCAGGCGAAATGCCCGCGCAACCTTCGGGAAGCAAGTACAATTCATTGATGCGCATCACAAGCAATCCGTCCGACCCGATGAAATCATTGGTGATGGGCTTGTACCGGATTGGCTTTACAACTTACAAGACCGGTGAAGTTCAGGGCAGTTTCCTGGCGCAGATCGGTGCCCCGGTTAAATTGCCGGGCGTAGCCATTGCCGCGAATCCTGCAGACTTGCCAGCTGCCGCAAAAAAATAAATAATAAAAATTTGAGAGCCGCGAATTCACTGACTAATTTGTGGATTCGCGGTTTTTTATTTCCGAAGAATTTTTTCCATCGCCTTACCTTTGGCGAGTTCGTCGATCAGTTTGTCGAGGTAGCGGAATTGCCGCATGAGATCGTTTTGGATTTCCTCAACGCGGTAGCCACAAATTACCCCGGTAATTTTTGAGGCGTTTGGATTGATTTGCCCTTTTTTGAAAAACGTCTGAAAGTCAGTACCGTCATCGAGATGCTGTTGAAGCGTTTTTTCATCGTAACCGGTCAGCCATTCGATGATTTGATCGACTTCAGCTTTCATGCGGCCTTTTTTTTCGGCTTTTTGAATATAATGCGGATAAACGCTTGCGAAGGGCGTTTTGAGAATCCTGTCAAAATTTGCATCGTTCATAGCTGTGATATTGCTCAATCAGGAATAAAAATAAGCTTTTTATTGACGAATTCCTCAAACCCGAGCGGCGAAAGCTCGCGCCCATAACCCGAACGTTTCGTGCCTCCGAACGGCAAATCAGGCCGCGATGCCAATTGGCGGTTGATGTATACCATCCCAGTGTCGATCTGTGACGCGACGCGCACCGCTCTAGCCTTGTCTTTGCTAAAGACCGCACCGCCTAACCCAAAACCGGTATCGTTTGCCAATGCGATGGCCGCGGCTTCATCCTTAACTTTGTAAAATGAAGCAACCGGGCCAAACAATTCTTCGCGATAAGCCGTCATTTCCGGCTTAATATCGGCCAAAATCGTAAACTCATAAAATGCGCCGTCGCGTTTGATGCGTTTGCCACCGGCCACAAGAGTCGCACCCTGTCTGCGCGTTTCATTTACTTGCTTTTCTATTCGCTTGACCGCTTCCTCACTGCTGAGCGGGCCGATTTGGGTTTGCGGATCGATCGGATCGCCAACAGTAAGATTTTCGATTCTCGCTTTCAATCTTCGCAGGAATTCATCGGCGATTTTCCCAACGACAATGATCCGTTTGGCCGATGTACACGCCTGTCCCATATTCGAAAACCGGCCAAGGTAAGCCTTCTCAACCGCATCTTCGATATCTGCGTCCTCAAGCACGATAAACGCATCACTGCCACCAAGCTCAAGAACCGATTTTTTGAGATTCCTGCCTGCGGCTTCAGCCATACTCGAGCCCGCAGCTTCGCTTCCGGTGAGCGACATTCCGGCGATTCTGGGATCTTCGGCCAATTTCGCAATACGTTTTCCCGAAAGATACAAATTGGTGAAAACGCCATCAGGCGCACCGGCTTCTTTAAATAATTCTTCAATCATCGCGGCGCATTGAGGCACATTCGATGCATGTTTGAGCATGACCACATTTCCGGCCGCGATGTTCGGCGCAGCCAATCGGCCGACCTGATTGAACGGGTAATTCCACGGTTCGATCGCCAGGATGATTCCGGTTGGCGTAAGCCTTACGAACGCCTTGCCGTCGTTGACTTTCATCGGGCGGTCTTTTAAAAATGCCGCTGCATTCCTGGCGTAATATTCATAAACCGATGCGCACATTTCAATTTCGTGCTGGCTTTGCGCGATGAGTTTACCCATTTCGAGGGTGATCAATCCGGCGAGTTCGGTTTTGCGTTTTCGCATCAGCGAGGCAACTTTTTTGAGCAATGCCGACCGCTGCTCCACCGGTGTTTCGCGCCAGGACTGAAACGCTTCGTGCGCTTTGGCGATTTTCTTTTCGACCTGGTCATCGGTAAATTCGTCAAAGGTTTTCAGGAGTTGGTTGTTGTATGGGTTGATGGTTTGGATCATGGTAATTGATAATTTAATGAAATGGGTAACCGAGGTATTGCCGGAACATCAGACTTTAAAGTTACTTCATGAAAATTTGCGGTAAAAGTGAATTTGAATTTATTTAACCGTTGCGGTAAGTATGTTTGCGTTTCCTCCGGCGATCGCGTCGCTGGTGTGCGATTGCAGTCGAGTTAAGCCTGCAGGGCGAACTGGCGAAGCAAATCCTTTTGGGAAAACCCCAAAGGTTTTTAAAACCTTTGGGGTTTAGCAGTTGTAGTGAACCCGCCGGGCGCAAAACCCGAAAACGCAGCAACTTTGCTACTATGCAACTTTGCCACTATCTTTGCCGAATGATTCTACAAGATACGATTGTCGCGCTTGCTACGCCGTCCGGTGCCGGAGCCATTGCCGTGATCAGGATTTCAGGACCCGACGCAATTGAAATTGGCGCATCGGTATTTAAATCGGTTAAAGGCAAGGATTTGACCAGGCAGAAATCCCATACGCTGCATTTGGGCCATATCGTCGATGACGAAAAGACGCTTGACGAAGTGCTCGTATCGATATTCAAAGGGACAAATTCATACACCGGCGAAAATACGATTGAGATTTCCTGCCACGGCTCGACCTTTATCCAGCAACAAATCATTCAGCTTTTATTGCGCAAAGGCTGCCGAATGGCCAGTCCGGGCGAGTTTACCCTGCGCGCCTTTTTGAACGGCAAGCTCGATTTGTCACAGGCTGAAGCCGTTGCCGACCTGATCGCGTCAGACAACGAAGCGTCGCACCAAATTGCGATGCAGCAGATGCGCGGCGGGTTTTCAAATGAAATTGCGCGGCTTCGCGAAGAGCTTTTGAATTTTGCCTCGCTCATTGAACTGGAACTTGATTTTGCCGAAGAAGACGTCGAGTTTGCAGACCGTTCGCAATTTCACGATTTGCTCAACCGGATTGAAAAGGTGCTCAAACGCCTGGCTGATTCGTTTGCAGTTGGAAACGTAATCAAAAACGGGATTCCGGTCGCGATTGTCGGGGAGCCGAACGTTGGCAAGTCGACGCTTTTGAACGCACTTTTAAACGAGGAACGCGCAATCGTATCCGACATTGCAGGCACGACCCGCGATACGATTGAGGACGAGATTTCAATTGGCGGCATTGGCTTTAGGTTTATCGACACTGCCGGAATTCGCGAAACCAAAGACCTTGTTGAAAGCATCGGCATCAGGAAGACTTTTGAAAAGATGGAAGCGGCGCAGGTGGTTGTGTATCTGGTCGCTGGCAATGGGTTGCTGGAGGCTGGAAAAATCGACAGCTTCGCAGTTGAATTTGGTAAAATTAAAAATCAGTTTCAGTTAAAGCCGATTGTCATCGTGATCAACAAGTCCGACCAACTAACCGATAATGAAAAGCTGCAATTGACAGAAAAGCTGCGGTCAATCGTAAACAATCCGTCCACCAACAACCAACAACCAAGTACTTTTCTCCTACTATCGGCCAAAGAAAAAACCGGCATCGAAACCCTGAAAAGCCAATTGCTTTCATTCGTAAACACCGGAGCGCTTCGCAATAACGAGACGATTGTAACCAACACGCGGCATTATGATTCGCTTTTAAAAGCGCTTGACGAAATCCAAAAAGTCAAGTACGGGCTTCAAACTGGATTGTCTTCTGATTTGATGGCCATTGACATTCGCCAGGCGTTGTACCACTTCGGCGAAATTACCGGCCAGGTCACCAATGATGAGTTGCTGGGAAATATTTTTGCGAATTTCTGTATCGGAAAGTAAACCAAATCTGCAATTCGTAAATATGCGAAGCCTGAAGTCAGAGGAATGACAAAAACTTTTACTCAAATTCTCCTTTATACTCGGCGGCCAACAGCTCAATTCGCTGCTGTTGCGAAGCTTGCCTGAATCGCTGCCACATATCTCGGTAGTCGATTTGATTTTTTCGCGTGAGCTCGAACATTTGGTTTCGCAAATGATTTGCTTCCTCTATGCTTGAAAATTTTGTTTTCGAAATGTTTTCAATGATCCACTTATTCCAGGTGTCGTCAGACTTAAAGCTTTCCCAGTCTTTGGCCTGATTGAGTTTTGCCGCCAGTTCCTTGGATTTGGCCCGCATTGAAACATAATCCTCAGACTTGGTCATTTTCACGTAGTCCGACCTCAATTTCTGAAACTCAGTTGGGCTAAGCCCTTGCGGTTGCTGCGCAAAGGTGCCAATTGAAAAGAAAGTAAGTACGGCTAAAAATAAATATTTCATAATCAATCTATCGCTCGAGGGCACAATGAATATCAAATACCGGATGTCCGATTGCCGCGAATTGCGGTCGTAATCTAACATTATGTTATTCAGGCGTTATCCCAGTTTCAAAAATAGCCGATATTTTTTTCATTGAGAATTTCAATCAAATGTTTTTTTCCGGGTCATTGCCGATGTTCCTTGTCTTCGTTATGATGGTCGATTCCCCTGATGCGCCGGAACCCTTTGGCGATGGCTGGTTGAAGACACCAATACCACCAAAATTATTCGTTATAAAGCATTCGCGCGAGTTTATTGTCGCGCTTGTAGACGTCGTCAAAGAACTTTACATTGCCCTCGGGGTCTGCAACGGCGGTGAAATAAGCAATGTAGACTGGGATTTTGCGTTTGAGCGCATATTGGGTTTCCTTGTCGGAATGCATGGCCGCATCGATTTTGGCCGGTGTCCAATTCTTGTCACCTTCGAGGATTTTCTTAGCCAATTCATGCGCCTTCTGGACACGGACGCAGCCATGGCTG
>JAEWLD010000113.1 GCA_023393485.1 Bacteroidota bacterium | reverse complement strand
GCAGGTTTTCAAAACCTGCAAGGTCTGAAAGATAAGCAAAACCCGGAAGCGATGCCACCAAGCCGCGCGCCCAAAACATTTTGAAAATTTTAAAAAAACGACGTCGTTAAATTATGTATATTTGCATGCAATTTAACTACAACAACAAATTGCAATGGACGCACACAACTCCAAAATCGTCGGAGAAGGTCTGACCTACGACGATGTCCTGCTGGTTCCCAATTATTCAGAAGTTTTACCGCGCGAAGTCAGCATCAAAACTAAGTTTTCAAAAAACATTACGCTTAATGTCCCGATTGTTTCGGCGGCCATGGATACAGTCACCGAAAGCGCGATGGCCATTGCCATGGCTCAGGAAGGCGGCATCGGTGTGTTGCACAAAAACATGACCATTGAACAGCAGGCTGCGAAAGTCCGCCGGGTGAAGCGCGCCGAATCGGGAATGATCATCGATCCGGTGACTTTGCCGTTGTCTGCGACGGTTGCCGACGCCAAGAAAGCGATGGCCGAATTCGGCATTGGCGGGATTCCGATTGTTGACGATAACCGCTTGCTCAAAGGCATTGTCACCAACCGCGATTTGCGTTTCGAGAAAAACGGTTCACGTGCCATTGTCGATGTGATGACCTCAAGCAATCTTGTAACAGTAGGCGAAGGTACATCATTGCAGGAAGCCGAAGTGATTTTGCAAGGCAATAAAATCGAGAAACTTCCTGTGGTCGATAAAGATTACAAACTCATCGGGCTGATCACTTTTCGCGATATTACCAAACTCACCCAGAAACCGATTGCAAACAAAGATTCGCTGGGGCGTTTGCGCGTGGCCGCGGCAATTGGCGTTACAGGCGACGCGATCGACAGGGCAGAAGCGCTGGTCAATGCCGGCGTAGATGCGATCATCATCGACACGGCGCACGGCCATACCAAAGGTGTTGTCGCGGTATTGAAGGAAGTCAAATCAAAATTTACCAATA
Source organism: Bacteroidota bacterium (assembly GCA_023393485.1). Classification (GTDB taxonomy): domain Bacteria; phylum Bacteroidota; class Bacteroidia; order Flavobacteriales; family Flavobacteriaceae; genus Flavobacterium. Next base: position 5,127 of record JAEWLD010000113.1, on the reverse strand, counting down.
TTGATATCATCGTCGGCAACATTGCCACGGGCGAAGCCGCTAAATATCTTGTTGCCAATGGCGCCGACGGCGTAAAAGTAGGAATCGGTCCGGGTTCGATTTGCACCACGCGCGTTGTAGCCGGAGTAGGTTTTCCCCAATTTTCGGCGGTTCTGGAAGTTGCGGCGGCAATCAAAGGCTCTGGAATTCCTGTGATTGCCGATGGCGGAATCCGTTATACGGGCGACATTCCAAAAGCGATTGCCGCCGGCGCCGACTGTGTGATGCTCGGAAGCTTACTCGCAGGAACCAAGGAATCACCGGGAGAAACAATTATTTTCGAAGGTCGGAAATTCAAGTCATACCGCGGAATGGGTTCGGTTGAAGCGATGAAAGAAGGTTCAAAAGACCGCTATTTTCAAGATGTCGAGGACGATGTCAAAAAACTCGTACCCGAAGGGATTGTCGGGCGCGTGCCGTATAAAGGCGAACTCAACGAAAGCATGCAGCAATTCATCGGCGGACTTCGCGCGGGAATGGGTTATTGCGGCTCAAAAGATATCCCGACGCTCCAGGAAACCGGTAGATTTGTCCGGATCACTTCGAGCGGCATTACCGAAAGCCATCCGCACAACGTGACCATCACCAAAGAAGCGCCGAATTATTCGCGATAAAAACGCAGGTGTAAGATTTGCAGTTTCAGGTTCGCGCCTAACTTCAAATTTTAAACTTGAAACGTCAAAATTGCCACTATGAAAATCGAAAAACAACTCACGATCATCGCGGTGATTTCAGTAATCGTCACGATGATTTTGTTTTTTATGCTTGAAAAGAAACCCGGTTCGGGGATTTTCAATACTACAGTAGAACTGATGTTGACTGCCGGAATGACTTTCCTTGTCATCGCGATCAACTTTTTTGCGATACGGTTCTTTGTCAGGAAAATTGCGGGCTTGTTCTCAAAAAAATAAATTATCGCCGCACGAGCGCACCGAGCAGTTTTTTGTCGCCGACGATCCAAAGAATGTCGTCGCGCTCAAGAATTTCGGTTGATTCGGGATTCAGGATGCGTTGGCCGCGGCGTTCGAGCCCAACCACAAGCCCGTTTGTTTTTTCGCGCAGTTTGGATTGGCGGATGCTTTTGCCGATGAATTCCTCGTGCGTCAGGTCTATTTGGCGCAACACGATTTCATCTTCGGAAACTATGGCTGCAGGCTCGCTGTCATTTTGGTCGAGATAGGCCTTGAATTCGTTAAGTTGCATATCGGTCCCGATCACGCAAATTTCATCACCCGGAAACAGGCGTTCGTTGCGGCTTGGTATTTTGATGTTGATCTCGCCGCGTTTGATAAAGGCGATGTTGATGCCGAATTGTTCGCGCATTTTCAATTCCTTGAGCGTTTTCCCTACAATGTTCGATTCTTTTGAGATGTCGAAAAAACTCATGTGGCCGTCCCAGGGCGTCAGGTCGCTGCGCCGGCGTTTTGCCTTCAGGATGTCCCGCGCATTGAAATTTTTCAGGAAATGGTTTTCAATTTTATGATATTGCGCGTTGAGTTTTTTCGGAAAAATCGCATAAACCACGATGGCGGCGATAAAAGTGATAAGCGCAGTCTGTCGTGAAAAGAAAAAGTCGAGAATAAATCCTATAAAAATCAGTGTCAGGACAAACCTGATTAAAATCATCATGATGATCGGGCCGCGATATTTGCGTTCGGCCAACAGCTCGCGCACTTGTTCAACGGCAACGCGGCGCATCGCCAATGCCCATAAAAACGGCGAAACGGCAATCAAGGTTCCGGCTGCGACGATCAGGCTTCCGAATCGCGTGTCGGCAACCATCGGCAATACATACTGGTTTGACAGCAACACAATCGCCACGATGATCACCGAATGGATCACAACCTGGATCAGGTAGGCGCGCAGCACAATTTGCCAGTTGCTCGCCGATTTGATCGATTGGGCGTTGGCGCTGTAACGTTCAATTTGCTTGCGCCATTTCCGCGGCATTTTTTTCTCGAGAAATATAGAAAACGGTACGCCGGCCTTGACCATAAAAGGTGTCGTAAAAGTTGTAATGGCCGATACCGCAACAATTATCGGATACAGGAAATTGCTTGTTACCCCGAGTGTCATGCCAAGCGTTGCGATGATAAATGAAAATTCCCCGATTTGCGAAAGGCTCATCCCGGTTTGTACCGATTGCCGTAGCGGCTGGCCCGACACCAGCGCCCCGATCGTAGAACTGAATGATTGGCCGAAGACGGTCAGAATCGTCAGGATCAAAACAGGCAGCCAATGTTCGAGCAGTGATTGCGGATTGATCAACATCCCGACCGATACAAAAAATACGGCGCCGAACAAATCCTTGACGGGCTTGACAAGGTGTTCAATATGTTCGGCCTGTGTGGTTTCGGCAATGATCGAGCCCATGATAAACGCGCCGAGCGCCGGCGAGAAACCGGCATTGGCAGCAAAAACGACCATCAAAAGGCACAACGCGATTGAAATGATCAGCATCATCTCGTCGGTCAGAAGATGCTTGGCGCGCTTGAGCAGCGTCGGGATGAAAAAGATGCCGCCAACAAACCAGATGATCAGGAAAAATGCGAGCTTAAAGACGGACATCAGCAATTCATTCCCCGAAAATTGCCGGCTGACAGCGATTGTCGAAAGCAAAACCATCATCAAAATCGCGAGCAGATCCTGTACAACCAACGACCCGATGACGTTTCCGGCGAATCGTTGCGCCTTGACGCCGAGTTCATCAAATGTCTTGACGATGATCGTCGTCGATGAGATTGAAAGCATCACGCCGAGAAAAATGCAGTCCATCGTTTTCCAGTCGAGCATTTTGCCTACGCTGTAGCCCAGGAACAGCATCACGACGATTTGTGTTATTGCAGTCACCGAAGCCGTACCGCCGACTTTCATCAGTTTTTTGAAGCTGATTTCGAGACCCAGGCTGAACAACAGGAAAATAACGCCGATTTCTGCCCAGACTTCGACGCTTTTCATATCTGTCACCGACGGGAAAAAATCGAAATGATTCCCTGCCAGGAAGCCGGCAATCAGATAACCGAGCACAAGCGGCTGTTTGATTTTCTTAAAGAGCAACACCGCGAGGCCCGCCGCGCCAAGAATCAATCCAAGATCGGTAATTAGCGGATAGAGGTGATGTGTTGCTTCTGCTGCTGCGCTCATAACGATTTCAGGGTGTTTGGTAAGATAGGAAAAATGCGGCGTCAATAGATGTCAAAATTAAAAAAAACCGCTTATTTTGGCACATCATATTACTTTTTCGATGCCTAATTTTGAGGATTATTTATGGCTCGGCAAAAAAATATCTCTTCTGTGCGCGCATTATCCTGGGCAAAAAAAATGTTTGCAAAATCAAATGCCGAGATAATTGGCCGGGGTAATCTGCAGCAATTCATTTTTAACCGAATCCGATACGCTCAGTGTTCCGATAAAACTGTGGATCGCATTTTTATTGATGGCTTCATTGGTCCGCGTCAATCCTTTCAGGGCTTCATACGGATTCGGGTAACCTTCCCGGCGCAGAATCGTTTGGATCGCTTCGGCAACGACGGCCCAGTTGTTTTCAAGGTCTTCGTTGAATTTGTCTGCATTCAAAAGCAGTTTGTTCAATCCTTTCAGCGTCGCTTCGAACCCAATCAAAGTATGCCCCATCGGTACACCGATATTCCGTAAAACGGTCGAATCGGTCAAATCGCGCTGCAGTCTTGAAACCGGAAGTTTTGCGGACAAATGTTCAAAAATGGCGTTGGCCATTCCGAGATTGCCTTCGGAATTTTCAAAATCAATCGGGTTGACTTTATGCGGCATCGCCGATGATCCGATTTCGCCGGCCTTGATTTTCTGCTTGAAATAGTCCATTGATACGTAAGTCCAGATGTCACGGTCCAGGTCGATCACAATCGTATTGATGCGTTTCAGCGCATCGAAAAAAGCCGCGAAATGGTCGTAATGTTCAATCTGCGTCGTTGGAAATGAATGGTGCAGACCAAGTACGTTTTCGACGAAATCATTGCCGAATTTTCGCCAGTCAATTTCAGGATAAGCAACCACGTGCGCATTGTAATTTCCTGTCGCGCCGCCAAATTTTGCTGCGAACGGGATGTTGAACAGCAATCGCATCTGTTCTTCAAGCCGTTCCACAAAAACGCCGAATTCCTTGCCAAGACGAGTAGGCGAGGCAGGTTGGCCGTGTGTGCGCGCCAACATTGCGATGTCTTTCCATTCAATGCTCAATTCCTTGAGTTTTTGAATGACCGAAATCAACGATGGCATGTAGACTTTTTCAAATGCTTCCATCGCCGAAAGCGGAATCGCTGTATTATTGATGTCCTGCGAGGTCAGCCCGAAATGGATGAACTCTTTATGGTCTGACAGGCCAAGTTTATCAAACGCCTGCTTGATGAAATACTCGACGGCCTTGACATCGTGGTTGGTCGTTTTCTCGATTTCCTTGATGGCATTGGCGTCGTCGGCGGAAAAATCGATATAAAGTTTGCGCAGGTGTTCAAAATGTCCGTCACCGACGCTTTTTAACTGCGGCAACGGCAGTTCGCAAAGCGCGATGAAGTATTCAACTTCGACCAATACGCGGTAGCGGATCAGTGCTTCTTCGGAAAAATAAGGTGAAAGTGAAACGGTTTTATTGCGGTAGCGCCCATCAATCGGGGAAACGGCATTGAGTTCGGTGAGTGACATAGTTGCTGTATTAACTTCGTTCAGTTCGGCGTGCGGCCTCAGGTGCGTGCCAAAGATACGGGTTAATTGACAATTGACAATTGACAATTTACTTCGCGCTCTACAATTCGGCTTCACCTGGGTGGCAATTGTGGATTCGTATGGTTGGGATTCGGGCAAAGTGGTGCACATTTGCAGACCTTGCAGGTTTTCAAAACCTGCAAGGTCTTGCAGGAGCACAAACAATCTCAAATGCATAGCTCAGAATTCTTATAAAAAAATGTCACTCATAAGGTACACGCGAACGTCTCCGCCCTGAACTTTATTCTTTTTCCACAAACCGCTCGCCGTTCCAGAATAAAATTTGTCGGATGATTTGCCCTTGGCTATTTTCGCTGTCTTCTTCGTCTTCATATTCGCGGCGAACAGGAG
>JAEWLD010000103.1 GCA_023393485.1 Bacteroidota bacterium | reverse complement strand
GATTGTACCTTCGGTTTGATTCCATGCAAAGCCGTGCGCATAAACCGTATAGCCGTTGCCATTTGCCGGATCTGCCCACGAATTGCCAACGACAGTGTTTCCGTCGCCTGAAATACAATAGCCTGCGCTGGTTGTGCCGTCTACGGTTTGTCCGAGATTGCCCAGTGCCGTCCATTGCTGTGTAACGATATTGTAGCGCGACATTTCGGCTACGGTTTGGCTTGAAATCAATGATTTTTTGTAGAAGTTTCCCTGCGATCCGCAAATGTGGACAGCTTGCGGCGTGACCGCGACAGAATATAAGGCAGGCTCGCCATTGAAAATCGTTTGGTTTGCCCAAGTCCAACTTTGGCCGCCGTCCGCCGATGAATAGATTACATCGGGCGTACCTGTCATCACCAAGTTCATGCTGTCAATCCATTTGACGTCGCGGAACATCACGCCTTCGGCTACGGTAAATGCCGACCAGGTATCGCCGCCGTCGGTTGTTTTGTAGCACGACATTTCACCCGTGGCAATTCCGGTCATTCCGTCGAAAAAACTGATGCCGAGCAGCATTTCGGGCGCATCGTAAACTGTTGTCCAGGTTGCGCCGTCGTCTGTGGATTTTTGGATATTCCCTGAAGTGTTCACCGCGAAATAGACACCGTCGCCGGCATGACACATTTTTTCAGGCGCGCCGTTCAGCCCGGTTCCGGCGGTCCAGGTTTCGCCGCCATCGGCCGTGCGGTAAACCATTGAGGTTCCCGATTCGAGTTCGGCTGTGACTACGCCGTTCATTTCATCCCTGAAGACAATCGTTTTATAATAATAGACGTCATCCGAACCGGCCGGATAAAGCATTGTCCAATTGTCGCCGCCATCCGCGGTTTTTCCGAAGTAGCCGTTCCATCCGCCTACATATCCCGTATACATTGTTGGAAAGCTCATGGCTTCAAGCCCGTTTTGTCCGCTATCGATCCATTTTGCTATCCAATGGTTGCCGCCGTCCATGGTTTTCAGGACGATTCCTTCTCCGTTGAAGGTGAGCGATTCGCCGGCGGCATAACCCCAATTCGGTTGATTTTCGGGAAATTCGATCGCCTTAAAAATGTAATTGAAATCCGAAAGTACGTGGCGCGTCCAATCAGTCGAAATGATCTGTTCGGTCCAGTTTGTTCCCGAGAGGTAATTGCCGTCAGACGAAAATTTCGTTGCGCCGCCAATGCCTAATCCCGGCGCAGCGCCGCCAATCTCGTAGAATTCCTGCGTATCGGCATTCCAGATTGCGTAAGGGCCGGCCTGGTCGACATATCCCGAAACAAGTCCTTGGTTCGACACGCCGAGGGTTTCAAAAAAAGTGGGCTTGACGATGAATTGCGCCGATAGGTCAAATGCGGCAAACGTCAGAAACAGTGTTGTAAAAAAGGTAATTTTTTTCATGGTTGCTGAGATGGTTAACAGTGGCGAAAATAAACCACTTCGCCCAGCCCAGCACGCGCATGTCTGTCGGAATTCACGAAATCGGGCAATGAAACCCAATTGTTAATTCATTGATTTACACTGATTTGAATTGCTTTGCGGTAAGGTTTTACATTCGCTCAGCATTTGCCTCGAGCCGGGCGCGTTGCAGCGAAAGTTCATGCAATTTGCGTTTGGATCTTCGGATTTCCGCAAACAAAATGACGACTGCCAAGCACGCGATCGCCGCTAACGGAACCTGAAAATACAACGCGTCAGATTTTGCCGATTTGACTTCGGCATCAGTCTCGTCATCAAGCTGCGCAATGAATTTATCGAGCGTTTTGACATTGGTCTGTTCGATTTGTTTTGTCGTCTTGCGGTACTTTTGAAGATAATGTTCGTATTTGCCGAGGTCGTCCAACAACAGATAATTGTCCGATAATCCTTTGTAAATGCCCTGATTCAATACCTGGTCGCCGACTTCAGCCGATTCTTTTTCGGCCGAAAGCAGCAACGCGATCGCGGCGGTGTATTGTTTTTCGTGCGTTTTCACTTCGGCCAATCCTTTGTTGGCGAAAGCTTTCAGGCTGTTTGCATCGATTTTATCAGCGTAAATGTAGGCACTGGCATAACAGCTGCGCGCCGAGTCGATTTTTCCCAGCGACAGAAAACAGTTGCCTTTGTTGTAGACAATGACGCTCATGTTCGCATAGTTCAACCCTTTATCGTTGGTATGCTGGTGCTCGTACAGCGATTTGTTGAAATAGTCAAGGGCGATGTCACAGCTCATTTGCTGTTTATATACCAATCCGCGGATGGCGTAATTGAAACCGAGCATTTTGTGCGAGTCAAATGACTGCTTTGAATTTTTGGCGACGGCGATCGCTTTGTCAAGATACCAGTGCGCTTTATTGAAAACCTGTAACTGCTGATATTGCACGCCAAGCCGCGTATAGGCGTTGACTTTGAAGCCATCGTCGTTTATTTGGGGCAATTGCTGTGCTGCCAGTACGGCATATTCCAACGATTTGGCGTAGTTTCTCGTCGATGAATAAGCCGTCGAGATCACGATCAGCGCGTCGGTTTTTTGCGTGAGGCTCGCTTGTTCCGATTTTGTGATGCCAAGGCCAATGCGAATGGCGCGGTCCGGATGTTCGTACAATTCTTCGTTGGCTTTTTTCAGCAAACTGTCAGTCTGCGAAAAAACCGCCGGTGCGACCAAAAACCACAATATCAGACAGGCTTGGCTTTTCATGATTCGGGAATTTCGGCAAACTGTTCTTTTTCGGCGCGACGCACATCGTCCGAAAGGAATTGGATGAATACGTTCGGGGCAATGCCTGTATGGGTTTTGAACGCCGCCGAAAAAAGACTGTGCGATGAAAAGCCGCATTCCCCGGCCAGGTAGCTGACTTTGTAATTGAGGTATTTCGGATCGTTTTTCAATTTTTCGACGACATACCTGATGCGCAGTTCATTGACGTACGAATTGAAATTTTTCTGTTTGTATTTATTGATGATTTCCGAGAGGTATTTTGTATTGGTTTCAAACAAAGCCGCCAGCTGTGCCAACGAGAAATCTTTGGTCAGGTATTTTTTGCCGGCCTCGAACCTTTCGAGTTTGGCCAGAAGCAGCTCTTCGGTTTCCTTGGGAATCGACAGGTTTTTTGCGGTGGGTTTCGCCGGTTTTTTGGCTTCGATGTTTTTGATCAGTTTCAAATAGCTGATGACATCCTGCAAGTGCCTGGATTTGGTCTTGAAAATCCATCGCGTCACCAGCCAGAGCAACAAAATGCTGGATGCGACGCTTCCTAAAGCGATTGCGATGCCCGACTGGAAGTGCCGTGCCTGCTCAACTTTTTCGGTTTTTTCCCGTTGTAGGTTCTCGAACGCAAGGTTCGTGGCTTGCGTGATTCGGGTATCCAAATCGTTTTGCGCCGTTTCGGCTTTTTTCCGAAAATCATCAAACCGCGCTTTGTCGCCCAACGCTAGCAACGACACCGACAGTTTTTCTGCGATCGTTTTTGTCAGGTACGGATTGCCGACGGCTTTCTCAAGTGGCAATGCCTGTTCAAGGGTGGCTACGGCAGCCGGGTAGTTTTTTCTCGAAAAATAAAAATCGCTGTAATCAATCAGGGCCAATGTCTTCCAATAGGCGCCGCGATCGTTTTTGGCGATGTCTTTCCGATTCCGCTCAAAATAAGCTGCCGCCGAATCGGTCAAACCGGCATTTTGAAACGCGCGCGCGGTCAATTGCAAGGGCATTCCTTTCGACAAAAATGCGTATTGCGGGATTTCGGAACGCGCGATCGTTTTGTTACTGGCGCTGCAAATTTGGTAGTCCAAAGTTGGCGATGCAACGAAAACCTTGTAGGCATCCAGTCGTTTTTGAAGCGCCGGATTCCGGCCGGCAACCGCGCTGGCTTTACGCAAATATTTATGTGAAATGCGCAATAAATCAAGGCGGTTGTAAATTTCGGCCGCCAGCAGCAGCGCGTCAAACTGAAGTTCGGGCGAACCATTATTTTTGGTCTCGGAGACCGCCGTTTCGATATTTCCTACAGCATCCGCATATTGTCCGGTGATGAAATGACCTTTGGCGAGCAGCACCGAAGCTTGGGCTTTGCATTGAAAATCCTGGTTTTGGATCAGGTTGTCGGCAATTTTTATGGCCTGCGCCGGATCGTCAAACAGGATTTCATTTGCCTGCCGCAAAAGTACGCCAGCCTCATTGTTTTGAGAAAAACAAATTGCGGCGCAAAATACCAGTGCAATATAAGCGATGAAGCGATTGCGCATGACGTAGATTGAATCGTCAAAAGTAGCGGTTTTTTTCTCAGCATATCAGAAAAGTAAAAAAACCGTCAGAGCGATCCAAAGCGTTGCCCTGGAAACTTAAGTAAATCTTAAGAAGCAGGCGGCAATCTTTGCGGTTAAGCGTCGTTAATTGCTTTAGAAATTTTCTAATTTTCAATATGAAATACCTGATTCTGGCCCTTACACTTTCTTTGATCCAATGGCAACCAGACTTTGAAACCGCCAAGAAACAAGCAGCCGAGCAGCACAAATTGATTTTGCTCAATTTTTCAGGCTCCGACTGGTGCGCGCCGTGTATCGTGACGCGCAAGGATTATTTTGACACCGACGTTTTTTCTTCAATGGCCAAAGACAACCTGGTCATGGTCAATGCCGATTTCCCGCGCAAAAAGAAAAATGCCTTGCCCGAAGAAATAGCAAAACGCAACAGCGCGCTTGCCGAACAATACAACCGACAAGGAAATTTTCCTTTGACGTTGCTGCTTGATCCGAGCGGAAAAGTACTCAAAAGCTGGATCGGCAAACCCGAAGTATCGGTAGAGGTCTGGACTGGCGAAATCAAATCAATTTGCGATGCGCACCGGTGAAGCCTTGACACTCCAGAAGTTTTCGCATTCGCTTAAGCTGATGGGAAACAATTTTACGATTACCGTCGTCGAAACCGATGCACTCAGCGCAAAGCGCCATATTGACGCGGCAGTCGGGGAAATACGCCGTATCGAAAAACTGCTGACCACATTCTCCGACGACAGCCAAACCAACCAGATCAATGCTGCGGCAGGCATAAAACCTGTAGAAGTTGATGAAGAAGTCTTTTTGTTGATTGAACGCAGCATCGCCATCTCAAAAATTACGCAGGGCGCGTTTGACATTTCTTACGGCAGTATAGACAAAAGCCTTTGGAATTTCGACAAGACGATGACGCGATTGCCCGACTCGGCGATGGCCAAAAAAATGGTTCACCTGATCAACTACCAAAACATCATACTCGATAGGGAAAACTGCACCGTTTTTTTGAAGGAAAAGGGCATGCGTATCGGTTTTGGCGGCATCGGCAAAGGTTACGCGGCTGAAAAGGCCAAACATTTGTTGAAGCAAAATGGCGTTTTGGGCGGAATCATCAACGCCAGCGGCGATTTGACTACCTGGGGTTGCCAACCGGACGGCAAGCCGTGGACAATAGGCATTGCCAATCCGGATTATCCAGGTGCGGCATTTTCATATCTCGGCATATCGAATAAGGCAATTGCAACCTCGGGCAATTATGAAAAATTCGCAGTGATCGGCGGCAAAAAATATTCGCATACGATCGATCCAAAAACCGGGCTGCCGATTACCGGAATCAAAAGCGTGTCGGTAATTTGCGACAACGCCGAATTTGCCGACGCCATGGCCACGCCGATCGCCGTCATGGGCATCGAAGCCGGTTTGTACCTCGTCAACCAGATTACCGGGCTGTACTGCATCATCATCGATGACGACAACAACATTTATACATCAGACAATATCAATCTCAATGAATAAAACCATCCAGAAAACCATCGCCGTGGCCGGTGTTTGTGCCGCGGCCGCCTGTTCGCCGGTCAAGGAATACGACAAGGCGAAACTCAACGACTCCGAAATGATTTTGTCAAACCGCAAAATCGAGAAAACCGAACTCAGTTTCCAATCTTACAGAGAAGGCGCATCGGGTGCCAATGCCGGCAAAGTCGGCGGCGGATGCGGCTGTAACTAATCAACCGATGAAAAGAAGAATAATCTCGGGTTTTGCGCTGATGCTGCTTTTTCAAGGCTATTCGCAAAATCAACCGGCCGATTCGAGCGCTTATAAAAGCACGAAACTCAAGCTCGACGAAATAAACCTCGTGTCAAGCTACTACCAACAAGACGGAAACAATTCGGCGGTCACAGGCGGTGTCGGGACCGAAGAACTGACCGACATCTCAAATACGCTTGACATCCGATTGGTCAAATACGGCAAAACGGGCAAAAAGCATTCGCTCGATGTTGAGCTCGGGCTTGACCATTACACGTCGGCATCGTCAGAC
>JAEWLD010000097.1 GCA_023393485.1 Bacteroidota bacterium | reverse complement strand
GGCATAATCCCATTGTAGCAAGCCCGCGCCTTGCGAGTCCGGTGCGGCCGACGCCTGCATAAAATCCATCAAATCATCGTTGTAATGCAGCGCAAAACCAAGCGGCATGCTCATGACCTGATTGCCTTTGTTTCTGATAACGATCTTATAGACGGCTTCAAACCCCGGCCGCGCCGGAACAACAGGTGCAACAACAATTTCAAGATCCTGGTGCACGCCGTTGGCCACGACACAGAAATCCTGGGTAATGGTAGCGTTTTGTGCCGGAAAGTCAATTACGGCCGGAAGAAACAAATCAAAGTACGCCGGGTTTTCGAAATTCGGCAAAAGCCCGCAGGACATGTCCTGGGTGTAAAATACGTACGATCCGTCCGCGTTGGTAAATGATGCGCCTGCGCCCGAACTGTCTGAAGTGTCGATCCTGACAAAAGGCATCGCGAAATCGGTCACCGCACAGCCATCGCTGCCTGCGTCAAACCTGACCGTTCCCGTGACCGTGTTGTAATTATTTACCGGCGTGAACGTGCAATAGGTATTGACCGATGCATTCATTCCGGGTTTCGACTGGAGGTATGAGATTTCAGATTCATCAGCACAGATATAGCTCAGGTTTGGATTTTCCACAAAATTACCCGCATCATTAAAATACTGTTGGCTGCCATTTTTGATGAAAAGCGTTTCAAGCGGATTGGCGTAAATATCGATTTGCGTCAGCAGCGGATTGTTATTGCAGTCAAGCGTCGTCAGTTGATTGTCATTGCACATCAGCACCGTCAGGTTTGACAACATTGAAATATCAAGCGACGTCAGGCCATCCTGCCAGCACATCAGCGCCCAAAGGTTCGGCACCTGTGACAGATCGAGCATCCCGATTGGGTTGCTTCCGCAATACAGTTGTGTAAGCCCCGGGTTTCCGCTAAGGTCGATGCTGCTGATGTTGGCCGAAGTAAAATCCAAAATGTCAAGCGCCGGCGTATTGGTAAGGGTCAAGTCAGAAATCTGGCTGCTGCCGCAATACAGGCTTTCCAGATGCGTCAGGTTTGACACGTCAAGCGACGTAAGTTCATTGCCGGCAATATTCAGGTATTCAATATTGGTCAATCCCGAAACCGCGACTGACGTCAAATCGTTGAGCGCCAATGACGCGTAAGTCAGATTCGGCAGGTTCCCGAAAGTCAATGATGTCAGGTGATTGCCATCGGCCTGGAACTTTTCGAGCGTCGGGAATTGGCTAAGATCCAAACCGGTCAGCGAATTTCCCTGTACAATAAGTTCTTTAAGCGGCGTTCCCGGCGCGACAGTCAAGTTTGTCATTTGATTGTTGGTTGCGTACAGATATTCGAGAAGTGGCAGGTTGTTGATCGTCAACGAAGGCATCGCATTGCCGCCAATCTGCAAGGTATGCAACATCGGAAACACGGTGTCATCAAATGCGGCCAGACCGTTTGAACCACAGTCAAGCGCTTCGATTACGTTCGGGGCCGGCAATTGTACAGCCGCAAACTGCATTTGGTTACCGCCGTAAAAAAGCTGTTTGAGTCCGCTTGCCGTGGAAACGTTCAACGCGGTGAGAAAATTGTTGTTCGCATTGACCGATTTCAATCCCGGCGACGTGCTCAAATCAAGCGTCATCAGCTTTCCGTTGTTGCATTTCAATGTATCGAGCCCTGTAAGGTTGGTCAATGTCAGTGTAGTCAGGTTGGCATTCTCGCCAAAATGCACAGCCTTTAAATTCGGAAGGTTGGCCAATGAGATCGAGGTTATGTTACTGTTTTGCTCACAGTAAAGGTACTGGGCGTTGGTAAAGGCTTCGATTCCGGTCATATCAGCGAATGTCGAATAGTTCAGGTTGACTGTTCCGGTAACGGCTTGGGCTTCCGAAAGCTGGATTTCATTGTCGGCATTGGTGTCGTAGCCGTTGAAGATGAGCCTGGCCTTGAAATTCTCATCGGGAATGTTTACCGTTTGCGCGCCACTGGCGGCGGCAACGAGTAAAAACAACATTAAGTAAAGATTCTTCATGATCGGTGTTTTTTGGTTCTTTTTCTTTTTCAATACTAAGGTAGCAACCTGTTTTTCTTTTTATTGGGCAATTGAGCATTCGCCTGTTATGGTTTAGAATTTACATAGTTTTCAACAGCTCCTGCAATCGATCCTTTTTCCGCTGTGAAATCGGCAAATGGCTGTTGTCTGACATCACCACATAACCGCCGTCTTTCCTGATGTACGACTTGAGATAGGCCAGATTGATCAGGTGCGATTGATGGATGCGTTCAAAACCGTGCTCGGCCAATAATTCTTCGTATTCTTTCAGCGTTTTTGAAATCAGCAGCGGTTTGTTGTTCCTGATGTAAAACTTGGTATAGTTGTCTTCGCTTTCACAACGGATGATGTCGGCGATGTCAAACAGATGGATGCCTTCGGCCGTTGACAGCGCGATCCGTTTGAAATGGTCGACCTTCTTGCGGATGTTTTCAAGCAGCAGATCGATGTGCGCATAATCGCGGTTGGCATTGACCGCGTTTTTGATCTTGCCGATCACTTTCCCGAGTTCTTCAGGATCGACCGGTTTGAGCAAAAAATCGAGCGCGCTAAAACGGAATGCCTTGATCGCGTACTGTTCATGCGCCGTGATAAAAACAATATGCGACTGGATTTTGCCGTGACGCATGGCAAGCTGCTCAAGAATGTCGAAACCAGTGCCGTCGCCCATCTGGATATCGAGAAAAACGACCTGCGGACGCGCGGCATCGATGGCCCGGACACCCGATTCCACGCTGTCCGCTTCGCCTAAAATATGGATTTCAGGGGCATAACGTGCGAGCATCGTTTTTAGTCCTGAGCGCAGGTTGGCGTCATCGTCGATAAGCAGTGCGGTTATCATTTACTATTATGAATTAAAATTTAAAATTTTGAATTGAAATTGCGGCTTTTCGCACCGGGCATCTTTCAATTATCAATTATTAATTGCTGACTATTAATTCTTTAGGAATTGAATCGGCAGCCTCAAAACTACCTTCGTTCCCGCCGGATTCCCGTTGTCATCAGTCATTTCACCGATTTCGACATGCGCGGTTTTGGCGGTATAAGCTTCCATCATCTCGAGCCTTTTTCGCGTGATGTCAAGCGCCATCGACTTGTGGACGTTGACCAGATTCTCTTTCAGCGCCTGCGACTTTTCTATGCCGATGCCGTTGTCGGTAATCGTACATAAAAGCGTTTCGCCGTCGACCGTAAATGCTATGTCAATCTGGCCGGCTTCCTTTTTCGGCACCAGTCCGTGGATGATTGCGTTCTCAACAAACGGCTGGAGCAACAGCGGTGGCAACGCCATGTCGTCTTCGATATCAGGACTCTTTTTGATGCTGAACCCAAAAATATTGTTGAACCGCAATTGCTCGAGCTCGAGATAATTCTGCAAACTTTCGATTTCCTTGTCAATCGGTATCAGCGATTCTTTTGAATATTCGAGGGTCAGCCGCATCAGTTTTGAAAATTTCGACAAATATTTGATCGCCGAATCGGTGCCGTTCTGAACGATAAAACTCGAAATCGAACCCAGGCAATTAAACACGAAATGCGGGTTCATCTGCAGATGCAGCGCTTTCTGCTCGTATTCGGCCAACTCTTTTTGCAGGGTCAGCGTTTTCTTGAGTTGGCGTCTGCTGTATATCAGGAATACGATGCCGCAAGCCAGCAAGATAAAAAGCGAGACGAAGACAATCTGCAATTTGTGCCGTTTGCTTTGCTCGTTGTAAATCACTTCGCGTTTTTCCTGTTCTTTCTTCTGCAGCGCCTGCTTTTTGTCGAATTCAAAATTCATCTCGGCCCGGACGCCGTTTCGGATGTTCTCAAAATTACTGATGCTGTCTTTTGCCGCCGCGTAGTTTTGGTAGTGTCTCAACGCTTCTGCCGGGCGGTTCATGGCCTGATAAATTTTGCTCAGTGTATGTTCAGACTGTTCGATGCGTTCTAAGATATTGAGATTTCGTGCGAGTTGCAGCGATTTTTCGGTATCGGCAATCGCCTTGTCATATTGTTTTTGCCCAAAAGCGATTTCACCTAGAAATGCGTAGGTGTCAGACGCGCCAAACTTGTCACCTATCCGGTTGAAAGCCGCGCCGGCCAAACCAAACTGTTCAAGCGCCTTGCCTGTGTTTCCGATCGTTTTATAATAAAGGCCAAGATTGTTGTACAATTCGCCAAGCCCGCGGTAATCGGGAAATCGGTCAAAATGGTGTTTTGCGCGCTGATAATATTCAAGTGCTTTTGCAGCGTTGCCCTGGTCGAGGTAAATATTGCCAATGTTGGTCATCGTAATCCCCGCCGTACGGTCGACGATGCGTTCCTGGATTTTAAGCGATTTGGTGAAGTAGTCAAGCGCGCGAAAATGATCGTGCTGCGCTTTATAGACAATGCCGATGTTGTTGTAAATACGCGCCGAGCGGTCAAGATCACCAAGCGATTCATAGATTCGCACTGCTTTTAAATGATATTGCAGCGCCTTGGCATAATTGCTTTGCTCAGAAAACACGATGCCGATACTACCGTAAGCGCGTGCCAAACCGGCTTTGATTTCTTTATCGGACGCATCGGACGCGTTTTCAAAAACGGCTTGCGCATCGGCAAAGTTGCTGAGCGCTTCCGGATAGTTGCCGAGCACTACGTATGCATTGCCTTTGTTGAGATAAGCATCGCCCTGGGCTTGCGCATATTTGATTTTCCGGGCAAGCGACATTGCCTGGTCGGCATACTGCAAGGTAAGTTTTGGATTGGTCTGGCAGTATTCGGCTGCGAACGCGTTCAGTGCTGCCGCGCGGTCAATGTCATTTTTTGACTGGTTGAGCACGGCTTTAAGGCTGTCAAGCTTTTGGGCTTGCGCCAAGCTGGCTACAAAAACAAAAAAAAATAATACGATTTTCCTCATCGCGGCTGGATTGCTACACAAAAATAGGGTTTCGGCCTATATGGCAATCCTGGCAATGAGAATTCGACGGGTTTGGCCGAGAATTTAAATTACCGGACAATCAGTTTTCGGGTAACGATTCCACCAACTGTGGCAATCCTGAGATAATAAATCCCTGAAGTATATTTCGAAACGTCAAATGTGAACTGGTTTTCGGATGCGGGAAGTTCTGCAATTTTCCGGCCTTGCGCATCGGTCAAAACCACTGAAAGCATTTCCCGGTTAGCCTGGATGATCACCGCCCCGCCCGCAGGATTCGGGTAGACCGTCGCTTCAAGGCGCGTAACGGTTTCAACGTTGAGCAGTTGGAAGGTTGTGGTTGCCGCGCCGGTTTCAATCGGGAAATTGAAATCGAAATAGATTTTCGCCTTGTTTGACACCGTTGAGTTCACCGGCAAAGTCGGCTTGGTTTTGATCTTGAAAGCGATTGAACCGTGCCCGCCGGGCGGCAAAGCGATATTTTGGAAATACACTTCGAGTTTGTTGCCAAGCACGACAGGAATGCCCGGATGCGATAAGTTCACCATTTGAAGCGACGCAATTTCAAACTGATTGGTATCGATTTCATCATTGACCACGATTTTTTGGATGGTCGTTGCGCCTGTATTTTCAAAATTGATTACGTAATTGAGATACTCGCCTATCATCGATGGCGGCAACACACTGCCCTCAAGGACAATCTTATTGTTTGGCGCGCTGAATGCCGTCGCGGTCAGAATGATATCGGCGCTGTTGTCGGCCGGCGTGTCATCGGGCTCAGCCATGGTGACATAGGCCGAGAAGGCAAGCTCATCGCCCACGTTGACCGGAGTCGTTGCCGATGCCGAATGAACATGCAGGTCTAACCTGTAAACACGGCTTTCAAACGGAAGCAAATTCTCAAACTGCCAGTTCATCGTCGTGCCCATGCGGCCATGCGGTGTTGGGCTTGACCAAACATAATCTGTCTTATCTGCCGGATAATCCAAATGGACAATGCCGTTGATTGGCTGATTGCCTTTATTGCGGACGACTACCTTATATGATGCCAGTTTTCCCGGTGATGCGTATGCGTCGGGGATAATCGTAACCTCGGCATCGCGGTGGACGCCGTTTGGCTCGATGCAGAAATCAACCAAGTGGCCATTCGCGCCAAAAACAACATTTGCCGATGCCGGCGCAATGGTAAAATAATCCGGATTTTCAACTTGTGGCACAATGCTGTACGCGCCTGGCAAAAAAGCGTAGACGCCGGTCAGCGGACTGGCGTAGTTGGCTTGTTGGAGATCGCCGCTTTGGATGTTGAGACGAATCGGCGCGGCCAGGTCAGCCGCATCGCAACCGTCGCCGTTAGAATCAAACCAGATATGACCGCCCTGATGCAAAAGCATATCGTTCTCAGGCGTTTGGGATTGCGCCCAAAACGTCGTGAGAATCAACAGCAATCCTGCCAGTAATCTATTCATCTACAGCTATTTCGGTTGGTTGAAGCCGTGTAGGGATTAACACAAATATAACATTTATTCTGAATGTTGTGCGCTGACGGTAAGCTTTTTAACGACAAATAAAAATCCCGGCAGACAGCGCGTGGTTTGCCGGGGTTTTTTGTCAATCTTCGGATGAAATCACAATTAACCGTTTGAAATACTATTTTTTGACGAGCTTTTCAATCTTTCGGCCAGAATCGGTTGCGGTTTCAATCGCGTAGACGCCATTTGACAAACTTGAGATATCCATAGTGACTTCATCCGCATCAAAAACCTGTTTGGCGACAATCCTGCCTTGCAAGTCGTAAAGCGTTATGGATTTAATCGCGTCATCGCATTTTACATTGACCAAATTTGTCGCCGGATTCGGATAAATTGCAGCGCGGACTCCGGCATAATTGCCCAGACCAAGGGTTTCAAAACTTGTTGCCGCCGTATTGGTTTCAACCGGGAAATTGAAGTCAAAGTAAATATTGGCTTTGTTGGTGACGACATCGTTTTCAAACAACGTCGACTTCGTTTTAATTTTAAAAATGACAAAACCGCCGCCGGACGGCAGCAAATCAATGCCTTCATGGATAAACTCGATGCGATTGCCATTGATCCTGGTCTGGCATAAATGCGACGAACGGATCAGCTGAAAACTTGAAATGTCGTAGAAATTCGGGTCGATGTCATCGCGAATAACAATATTCTCGGCAGCAAAAGTTCCCGTATTTTCAAAACGGATGCAGTAATGCAGGTAATCGCCGATTTTCTCAACCGGTGCCACACTGCCTTCAAGGCAATATTTGTCATTCGGGTCATATGAGCCAACGACGACCTGGTTGAACGTAAACGAATTGTCCTCCGGCGTTTCATCTGCTGTCAATGCAGCATTGGCCGAAAACGAAAGCACGTCGCCAATATTGACCGCAGGCGTATCAACCGGTGCGTTGACCAAAAACGAAATATTGAATACTTTGTCCGAAAACGGATTCAGCCCGCTGTAATTCCACAACAGCTGTCCGGCGGTTGAAGTCGCGGCGGGAAAAACCGTCTGCAAATCGAGCAGGTCTTCGTTGTACGACAAAATCAAATCTCCCGAAGCGGTCTGATTGCCCTTGTTTTTGACGATTACGGTGTATGCGGCCGAAAAGCCCGGACGCGCGGGCGTGATTGGTGCAATGACAACCTCAACATCGGGGTGGACGCCATTGGCCGTTACGCAAAAATCCTGGACTTGTGAACTGCCGTCAATCGCAGCGAAATTTACCGGCACTGAAGCCGGCGATATATTGAAATACGACGGATTTTCAATTTCGGGTGTCAAAGTCACATTCGTATTTTGGACAAAATGCGCATAACTTCCGGTATTACGGGTAAGGTGAACCGAGTCTGTGCCGCCGTCATTAACGTGGATTTTCACCGAGTTTGAATACGGATCGGCCGAACTGCAGCCATTCCCGTCCAGATCGATCCTGACTTTGCCGCTGATTGTGTTGTATAATCCGCCCGGCGTGAAGGAACAGTAGGAACCGACTTGTACATTCGGGTTGTTCATGTACATTGGATCGCTCGCCAATTGCATACCCGGAAAATTGAATTCGTCGGCGCAGATGTATTGCAGATTAGGGCAGTCTGAAGGCGGATAGTTATGTTGCTGGCCATTTTTGAGATTGATGAAAGCCAGGGCATCGTTATGATCAAGAAAAAACTCATCCATCAGCGGATTTTGCGATAAATCAATAGACACCACATTTGAATATTCAAGTGCGAAGTTCTCAAGCAGCGGCAAGTGACTCACATCGAATTCGGTTTGGGTTGACCCGACCACGCCAATCGATATCAGGTTGTGTAGATTGCTGATGTCTACGCCGGTAAAATTCGGCCCGCCGCAAGCGAGATATTGAAGGTTGGTCAACATACCCACATCTATCGTTGACAGTAGCGTTCCGTCCACAAACAGTCGCTCGAGATTTAGCATGGAGACATCAAGGGACGAGATTGGATTCTCTCCGCAAGCCAGGTTAATCAGCTGGGTCAATTGTGAAACGTCGAGTGAAGTAAGCTGGTTGCCGCTGCAGTTCAGGCGCGTCAATTGGGTGAGTGCCGAAACCTCAAGTGACGTCAATTGATTTTGGTTGCAGCCCAGATCTTTTAGGTTTGCAAATGCCGCTATGCCGGTAAGGTCTGAAATGGCTCGCTCGTAAAGGTCGAGTCGCGTAACCAAAAGGGCTTCGGCGGCCTGGATTTCACCATCGCCATTTGTATCGACTGCTATGTGCGCGCCAAGGTCGTTATAGGCGACGCCAAAAAGCGGCCCGGCTGATGTGAGCGCGTATTTAAAATTTGCATCCGGAATGTCGACAATCTGTGCCTGAAGCCCGAAACCGGCAAACAACAACAAAAAGTAAAGTTTTTTCATACTACTATTTTGTCCCAAATATAATGGAAAATAAAAAGCCCGGTAAAAAACCAGGTTGGCAATTATCTTTTGATCAGTTTTTCAACCTTCCGGCCTGAATCTGTCACGGTTTCAATCGCGTAGACGCCGTTTGACAAATCTGCAACATTTATCGAAACTTCAGTCGTGTCAAAAAGTTTTTTCAATACAATTCTGCCCTGCAAGTCATAAAGCGTCACCGATCTGATCACCGATGGCGAGCTGACGCTGACCGATTGATGCGCCGGATTCGGATATAATTTAACCGAAATCGCCGAAACGTTGCCTGCACCGAGATTTTGGAACGTAGTCGATGCCGTATTGGTCTCTACCGGAAGATTGAAATCAAAATAAATATTGGCTTTATTTGTCACCGTCGCGCCGATTGGAAGATCGGGCTTCGTCTTGATTTTATAGGCGACATAACCATAAGCGTTTGGCTCAAGGTTGATGCCCTGAAAATAAAACTCAACTTTATTGCCGGTGACAACGGGCAGCTCAGCGTGCGACGCGCCCAAAACCTGCAGCGATCCGACGTCGAACTTGCCGGCGTCGATCATGTCTTTGATCACGACATTTTCCGCCGCGAAATTTCCGGTGTTCTCAAAATTGATCACGTAATGGAGATAGTCACCAATCTGCAATGGCGGAGCAGTTTCGCCTTCAAGGCATTGCTTTTCATTGGGGTCAAATGATCCTACGACGGTTTGTGAAATTGAAAACGCGTTATCAAGCGGCAATTCATCACCGCCGAGCGGATTGATCACTGCTGAAAAATTCAGCACATCGCCGATATTGAGCGCCGGGGTTTCAACCGGCGAATTGGCGTTGAACGTCACATCGATGCTGCGGCTTTCAAACGGCATCAAGCCGGTATAATTCCACGAAAGATTTCCGGTCGTGATCGATGTTGGCAAAACACCGGCATACAGAAACTCAAGCACCGATTCGTCAAACGAAAAATCGATACTGCCAGATGCGAGTTGATTGCCTTTATTCTTGTAAATCAGGCTGAAACCGGTGTCAAATCCGGGCCGCGTCGCTCCGTGCGGCACAATCACAACTTCAACATCGTGATGGACGCCGTTTGGCGAAATACAAAAATCTGCGGCCGCGGAATTGTTGTTTGCGTCTGGAAAAGTCACGTTTGCCATCGCAGGTGAAAAATCGAACCACGCGGGATTTTCGATATCGGGGATGATGC
>JAEWLD010000060.1 GCA_023393485.1 Bacteroidota bacterium | reverse complement strand
CTTGATTTTCGAAATCCGGATGCCGGCTTCAGGCACGTTTTCGTACAACGTCACCGATGGCCCGACAGTCGCCTTGATCTGCGCGATTTCGATTTTGTAATTGCGAAGTGTTTCGACAATCGTATTTTTATTTTCCTCGAGTTCTTCCTGATTGATCGTGATTCCGCCGGTTGAATATTCTTTGAGCAGGTCAAGGGTCGGAAATTTATAATTCGACAAATCGAGTTTCGGATCGAAAAGGCCAAAATCCTCAACGAGCTTGGCAGCTAGATTTTCCTCGACGATGTCTTCTTCTTCGGCCTGTTCAATGACAAAAGCCTCGTCATTGGTATGGATGACGTGTTTCGGCTCGACTGGCGGCGTCGTTGGAATAGCCGGCGCGACCGCCTTTGGGTCGAGATTGATTTCGGATGCGTGCCCGATTGTCGGTTTTAGGGCTTCGCGGTCGATTTCAAATTTTGAAACCGGCTTGAGTTCAGGCTCGGGAATGTCTTGATCGTCAGCGTCGAAAATTTCATGGGGCAATTTATTTTCTTCGTCAATCGCATATTCTTCAAGGTTGTATTCGTTGCCTTGTTCGGCAGTTGCCATCGGCCGGACCGACGCGAGATCGTCGCTGACCTGTTTTTTTGTCCTTTCGAAAAACGACTTGACCGTATCGGGCGAAATCCTGATCTTGAAAATCAAATAAATGACGATGCCGAAGACAAGCAACAGCATCGTTCCGGTTTTGCCGAGGTAATCCTGCAGGAACAAATTCATCTCAAACCCGACAACACCGCCCAATACGGGAAGCGAGGTCGCGAAAAACCCGAATAGGATAGACAGCAGAATCACGATGAACAAATCCCAAAACCATATATTTTTGAGTTTTCTGAGCGGAACATCAAGCACCAAAAATGCGCCTGTCAAAAAGAAAAGCTTGACAAAAAGGAATGAAGCTGCACCAAAACCGCGATAAATGAAAAATTCAGCGATGGCCGCTCCGAACTTCCCAAGCCAGTTTTGCGTGGCCTGGCTTCTGTCTGTCAAGGCATCAACCGCGCTTTGGTCTTCCTGGCCGTAGATGAAAAACGAAATGAAAGACAAAAGCATCGCAATGGCAACCAGCACGAGCAACGCACCAAAAAGCATTTTGTGCTGGCGCGTGATCTTAAACGATTTTTTTTCGGCTGTTTCTAAACCGGGCTTTTTTTCTGAAGCAGTAGATTTTGCCGTTTTTGCCATACTCAGGATTGGTTTTACTTCGCAACTGTTCGATTTTGGTCGCGTCTCCAAAAATAGGGAAATTACTTTTTTATCCTAAAAATTTGGGCACGTAAATAATGGCGCCTATTGCAATGGCTACCAGCGCGGCGAAGAATACTGCGCCGGCGGCGATGTCTTTGATGAATCCTATTTTCTCGTGAAATTCGGGATGGATGAAATCGGCGATTTTTTCAACGGCTGTATTCAACCCTTCCACGCACAGCACCAGGCCGATCGCTAAGGTTTGAAACATCCATTCGGACGCCGAAATCTGAAAATAAATTCCTGCAAAAATCATTGCAACGCCAATTGAGAACTGAACCATCACGCTGTGTTCGGTCGTTACGAGCTTGACGGCGCCTTTAACTGCGTATTTGATGCTTTTTAGCCTTCCGGTAAAAAAAGTATTGTCTTTTTCGAATTCCATTACAGTGCGTTTAATGCAGTTTCATAATCGGGTTCATTCGAGATGTCCGAAACGAGTTCGGAATAAACGACTCGACCATTTTCATCAATCACAACCACAGCACGCGCGTGCAGTCCCGCCATTTTGCCGTCTAGCAATTCAACACCGTAGTCTTTCCCGAAACGACCGGACTTGAAATCTGAGAGATTAATGACGTTTTGAATGCCTTCGGCCGCGCAGAACCGACGTTGTGCAAACGGCAGATCGCGTGAAATGTTGATGACTTTGGTATTGTTGAGCGAGGCGGCTTTCTGGTTGAAAACGCGGACCGATTGCGCGCAGGTCGGCGTATCGATGCTCGGGAAAATATTCAGCACGAGATTTTGCCCGGCGAAATCGGCGAGAGTTACCGTATCGAGATTTTCATCGACAAGTTCAAAATCGATTGCAGGTGCGTTTGTTACCGGCGGCTCGCCGTTGGTATGGACTTGATTCCCTCGGTGTGTGATGATGGCCATATTGATTTTTATGGTTGCAAAGTTAATTAATGAGCCGATGATAATTAACAATTAATAATCAACAATTGAAAAAAAGGCTCAAATGTAAGCTTTGAAGTCCGTTCAAAACGAAAACGCCTTCTGTTGGGAACAGAGGCGTTTTCAGCATTAGGGTTAAGGAGGTAACGTTTATATCTTAACTGATGGCACCCACCACGCGTTGCATAAAAGCGTTGAGCGCCTGTTTTTTATCGGTGCCGCTTTTGGTCATTTTATTGACTTCGAGCGCGCCGTACATATTTGAAATCAGCTCGCCGATAAGGTCGATCTCTTCGTCCTTAAGCGACGGGATTTCAGTCAACGCTTCGAGCACTTCAATCGTTTCGATGATATAATCCTCATCGTTTTCCTCGATGAATTGCGTCAGGTGTTTGATAACAGGTAGCTTCATTTCAATTAATAATTAATAATTAAGAATTAATAATTAAAGAATCTCAGCTACAAGTTCGTTCAAAATCTCGGCTTTGTTCGTTTGTGTTTGACCGACGAGTTTTCCGTCCACGAAAGTCGCAAAAGTCGGCAAGTTGCTGACCTCGGCCATTTTGCGTGATTCGGGCGCATTTTCAGCATCGATGTAGACAAACGCCACGGATTCGTTCTCCGAAGCCAGCTTTTTGAATTTCGGCTTCATGATCCGGCAATTGCCACACCATGAGGCGGAATATTGCACGACGACCTTTTGGTTAGTATCAACGATGTTTTGTAAGGTGTCAGTATTTAGTTCTATCAACATGATAATTAATTATTCAAATAATTCGCTACGCTTTCACGCGTGGCAAACATCGCTTCTTTACCGGTTTCCCAGTTGGCAGGACAGACTTCGCCTTTGGTTTGTACGTGTGTGTAGGCGTCGATCAATCGCAGGTATTCGTTGACGTTGCGGCCAAGCGGCATGTCGTTGACGCTCTCGTGGAAAACTTTTCCGGTTTCGTCAATGAGGTAAGTCGCTCGGTAAGTCACGTTCGAGCCTTCGAGAATCACCGAATCGGTTTCTTCGTTATAAGTTTCAGACTGGATGTCCAAAATACCGAGGATGTTTGCAAGGTTTCTGTTGGTATCGGCCAAAAGCGGATAAGTCACGCCTTCAATTCCGCCGTTGCTTTTTGGCGTGTTGAGCCAGGCAAAGTGTACTTCATTGGTGTCGCATGAAGCACCGATCACCATTGTGTTGCGGTTATCGAATTCGGGAAGCGCTGCCTGGAAAGCGTGCAATTCGGTAGGGCAGACAAAAGTGAAATCTTTCGGATACCAGAACAAAAGAACTTTTTTGTTGTTTTTTGTCGCTTCCTCGAAGATGTTGATTTTAAGGTTGTCGCCCATTTCCGAAATGGCGTCGACTGAAATGTTAGGGAATTTTTTTCCTACGAATGACATATTTTGTGGGTTTTAATTTCTGATGCAAAAGTAGGCCATCGGTTCAGATAGCAACTATTGTTTTTGATTATAAATTCTTATCCAAAGATAACCCGAGGTTATTTGAAAGTTCTTTGCATTGGATATCAACAGTTTGTACTTAATGAAACGATAATTTCGATTTTTTAATTTTGATGACTGCTGCGGCCAAACGCCATCGAATTGTCAATTGTCAATTTTCAATTGTCAATATCGATTGTCAATATCAATTGTCAAACTCAATTAAAAACTTACGACAAAATTCTATATTTGTCCGAAACCAAAACAAATTATGGCATTTTCAAGTCTTTTCAGGAAAAAATCAACCACAACAGTTATCCAGCAAGGCGGCGACGGTGAAGACCATCACGGCATGCACAAAGTGCTCACGGTTCGCGATTTGACTTTTTTCGGGATTGCGGCCGTGATTGGCGGCGGTACTTTCAGCGCCATCGGCAACGCATGTTTTTCCGGCGGCCCGGGCGTGACCCTGCTTTATGTGATTTGCGGGATAGCATGCGGTTTTACGGCCTTGTGTTATGCAGAATTCGCCTCGCGCGTACCGGTTTCGGGAAGCGCTTACACTTACGCTTATGTATCGTTCGGTGAGTTGTTTGCCTGGATTATCGGCTGGGCGCTGATCATGGAATATTCAATCGGAAACATTTACATCGCATTTTCGTGGAGCGGCTATTTTACGAATCTGCTCGAAAGCTTCCATCTGCATTTGCCCGAGTGGCTGACGATCAATTACCAATCAGCCTGGGATGCGGTTGAAGCATCGATGAATACCCCGACAGATGTCGCGCTCAAAACCAGCGAAGGCTACCTTGCCTGGCACAGTGCGCCGATGCTCGGAAATCTCAGGATTATTTTTGATATGCCGGCGGTCATCATCAATGTATTGATTACCTATCTGGTTTATCGGGGCACAAAAGAATCGAAGAATTTCAGCAACGCAATGGTTGTCATCAAGCTTGCGGTCATTGTCCTGGTGATTGTCGTCGGCGCGTTTTATATCGATATCGACAATTGGGATCCGTTCATGCCGAATGGTTTTGGCGGTGTGATGGCAGGCGTTTCGGCGGTGTTTTTCGCCTATATCGGCTTCGACGCCGTATCGACGCTGGCCGAAGAATCCAAAGATCCGCAGCGCGATTTACCCAAAGGCATGATTTATTCGCTTGTAATCTGCACAATCGTTTACATCATTCTGGCGCTTGTCTTGACCGGAATGGTCAAGTACGACTTGCTTGGTGTTTCCGATCCTTTGGCCGAAATTTTCGCATTGAAAGGCATGAAATGGATGTTGTTCATCGTTTCGATAGCGGCCGTAGTTGCGATGACCAGCGTGTTGCTCGTGTTCCAAATGGGCCAGCCACGGATCTGGATGACAATGAGCCGCGACGGTTTGATGCCCAAAAAAATCTCGTCGATCCACCCGAAATACAAAACACCCGGTTTTGCCACAATCGTCACAGGATTGGTTGTCGGGCTGCCGATTTTCTTTACCGATGAAAACTTCGTACTCGATTTCACAAGTATCGGAACATTGTTCGCATTCGTGCTGGTCTGCGGCGGCGTTCTGATGCTGTCACCGCATTCAGAAACCCAGGCCGCGACGCAAACCCGCGGGAAATTCCGCATTCCTTACGTCAACTCAAAGTTCATTTTTCCGGCTTCGGTACTGGTTTCGGGAATCGTGATCTATCAATTCTTCCCGGAATTCTTTATTGAGGCCTGCGATTATTCGCGTGACAAATGCGCAACGAGCATTCCGATGACGGTATTCATCATTTTGTGTATCGTGATGTCTGTGATGGCATTTTTGAAAAACCTATCGCTGATTCCGCTGCTCGGCTTGATTTCGTGCTGCTATCTTTTGACCGGAATGGCGGCGTCAAACTGGATGTGGTTCGGCGTTTGGCTGGTGATCGGGCTGGTGTTTTATTTCTGTTACGGATACAGGAAAAGCAAGCTCGCCAATCGATAGCCTTTTAAAATTGGCCCTGGTCGATCGCCGTCAGCAGCACTTTTAGATTTTCCTGGCCTTCGTATTTGACGATAACCGTTTTTTCGCCCAGCCGGAATTCGGTGATGTCAAACTGTTCGACTTTTTTGTATAGCGCTTCGTCCAAAAAGACTTTGCCGGAAAGCCTGAATTTTCCGCCAGGCGTTTTTTCGCAGGTCAATTGTTCGTTTTTGTTTTGGATGGTTTCGCCATTTCCTAAAATCAAGGTAATTCCCGAATCAAAACCGCAAATCCTTGCAGGAATTGTCAAAGTCAATTCAGCTTCGTTTTTTATTAATTTATTTGCGGAAATGCCAATCGAACCGGATTTATCGGCCAAAGTCATTTCAAATCCGATCTGGTTTGCCGGGTCGTCGAGCTGTGCATAAATATTGACTGCCATCAATGTAACAATGGTCAAGAAAAGTTTTTTCATAGTTTTTTGTTGAATTCGCGTTATGAAATCCTCATGCAACTTCCGCTGATGATTTTTGGCGGGCCGCTACACAACTTCCGGCACCTGATGTATTTGTAAGGTCCGCTGATGTCTTCGCCGAGCATTTTTCCAGTGGTTACAACTCTTGACGTTATGGTGGCAACATCGCCGGTAATCGCGGTTTCTTCGTACGATCTTTCGAGTTTTTCAACTCTTATTTCGCCTTTGGAATGTGAATCCAAATCCATTGTCTTGGTGATCGTGCTTCCGTTTGGGATGACAAAAAGCAAATCATCGTGAAGGAATTTGTCGGGCGCTTCGATTTTAGCCGATTTTATCGCGTCAAACAACTCGTCCTCAAGAGCCAAAATTTCCGCTTTGGTAAGTAATTCGATTTCTTTAGCCGAACCCATTTCTAACGGTTATAATTTAATCAGTGTTTTTGTTGCCTGGCGTTGGCCTGACTCGATTTTTACAAAATAACCGCCTCGTGCCAAATCCGAAATGTCGATCGCTGCGCCGCCGGAAACCGATTTCACCAATTGACCGAGCGTATTGTAAATCAAAACATTTTCAATAGCCGCATCACTTTGGATTTCGAAAACGTTTTTGACCGGATTCGGAAATAATGTAAAACCGGCGGCAGCCATGTGATCGTTACCCAGGGTATTGACAGT
>JAEWLD010000051.1 GCA_023393485.1 Bacteroidota bacterium | reverse complement strand
TCCTGGCATTGATTGAGCCCGGACTCGGGATTGAACGAACCGCCCAATATTTGAACATCGCCGGGCTTCTGACCGGATTGGCAGCCGCAATTACGGGAATCATCGATTATCGATATACGCTTCCGCCTCGGAGTTCGGCCAAAAAACGCGCGGTCAAACACGGGCTGATCAACGTTTCGGTCGTGGTTTTATTTGTAAGCGCACTGATACTGAGAATAAACCAGACGACCAGCGACATGATACTGATCGTCGTCGAAGTAATCGCGATTGCACTGATGCTGACTGCAGGATGGCTTGGCGGAACACTGGTCATGCGCAATCAGATCGGTGTTGACATTCGTTATGCGGAAGCCGGCAAATGGAAAGAAGTTCACATCGAGACCGACAAGACAATTATCGCAGTTGCCGATAGCGATGAACTGAAGACCAACCAGATGAAATTGATCCACATCAACGGTAAGCGCATCGTGATTGCCAAAGGCGACGACGGTTATTTTGCATTTGACGACCGATGCACGCACCGCGGCGGTTCACTGGCTGCCGGCGCAATGATTTGCAATACCGTGCAATGCCCTTGGCACGGGTCGCAATTCGATGTAAAATCGGGCAACGTCGTGGCAGGCCCGGCGAATAGCGGCATCGGGGTTTATCCGATAAACATTGTTGACGGCACGGTTTATCTCCAATTGTAGTGACAATTTTAATATTTCGAGCTTATGAAAATCGACTGGTTTGTCATTGTACTGATTACGATTGCGCTCATTGCCCTGATTTTTTTTCTGGCAGGAAACGGTCGGAAGAAAAAGAGAAAACGGTAAGTGAACGATATATGATTTTCTGCCTGACAAGCCCATCAATCCATCGGTAATGAAAAAGCATATAACCCACAGTGCGCAGCCGCCCCGCAGGAATTTCCTGAAAAACGGGCTTATCATAGCCTTATCCGGCGCCGCAGGATCTGGCCTCTTCGGCTGCGAAACCAACGACGAAAGCGAAGGACAGGAAGTTTCGCCGCCCGAAGACCTGATGCAGGAACACGGCATACTCAACCGGATTTTGCTGATTTACGACACTTGCCAAATCAGGCTTTCAGCCAAAACCGACCTTTCCCGCGAAACCCTCGGCAGCGCCGCCAATATTATCAGGACTTTCATTGAAGACTATCACGAAAAGCAGGAAGAACAATACCTTTTTCCACGGTTCCGCAAAGCAGGCCAATTGACCGGCCTGGTCAATGTACTTTTGCAGCAACATAAAGTCGGCCGCCAAATCACTGACAGAATTCTGCAACTCACCAAATCGCAAACAGCCAACGAGGCCGAAAGCCGCGAACTCATCGGACTGCTCAACAATTTTAACGCGATGTACCGGCCGCATGAAGCGCGGGAAGACACTGTTTTGTTTCCGGCATTCAGAAAAATAGTATCGCGGCACGAATATGACAGCCTGGGTGAAGAATTCGAAAAAAATGAGCACAAGCTCTTTGGCGATGACGGTTTTGAAACGATGGTCGGAAAAGTAGCCGCAATCGAAAAATCGTTGGGGATTTATGACTTAGCGCAGTTTACGCCCGAAGTGTGAATCATTTAAGTCACTTCCACCGGTTCAACGCCTTCGCGCAGTAACCGCGTGTAATATATGTAGTTCAAAAAAGCAATTTCACCCACCAAAACAACGGCAACCGCAATCCAGTGTGCCGCCTGCTCCAATTGCAAATCAATTACGCCAAAGACCAAAAAGACAAACGCCGTAAATGCCAACGACAGCCGCATTGGGCGTTTTATTGTTTTGAATACAGGCGGATATTCAAGCAAAAAGGTAATCAATACAATGCAAAAAAGAAATGCTCCGATGCCAAGTGTGAGCAAATGCCGGCTTGAAACAATATCATCGGCTATGGAGCCAGGCAAACACGCTGCGATAAAACAAAGCGACACCAACCCCGGAATGTAAAGCAGTTCGAGTATCGACGCCTTGTCAAATCCGTCCCGGGCTTCACGCGTGGAGACGAACGTAAAGAAAATCCACCACAGTGAAAATACAATCCCGAGCGCCAATCCGAAATTGATCCAATCAATAAAATCAAGTGTGTCAGATTCCCCGACGCCATTGATCACGCCAAAGACAAGCTCGCCGAAAATGATGATCGTAAATAGACCGAGCCGTTCAAACATGCTTGACGACAAATCGAGCCGCTTGGCCGATTTCATCAGCAATCTGTGCGCGAAAAATGGCGGTGCATAATTGCAGGCCAGGATAATCGGCAGCAACAGTACGTTCCAATCCGGCTTCCACAAACAGATGCCCATCAATGCGAATGACGTCAGGAACAGCACCATATACGGCTTTGAGTATTTCCGATGCGAACGGTCGTAAAACCCAACGCTCCACCATTGGTAGGTGATGAACAATTGCATCAGCATAAACACAATTGTGATTGCCTGGTGGTTTTCGGGCCCGCGCCCCAGAATGACGGAAAGCGCGGCGATGATCATCATTTGCCAAAGCATCATCAACCGCGTCCGGAGTCCTTGGTTGCCGTGCAGATCATGATGCTGGCTGCCGTTGAGCCAACCCCAATACACGAGGGCAAACAGTCCGCTGAATTCAATAAAGGCATGCACGGACAAATCTTCGGTCAGGTGATGCGTCAATCGCGCAATCGCAATTACGTAGACCAGGTCGTAAAACAGTTCGAGCCAGCTGATTCGGCGCTCCTTTTTTTCTGTCGTAAATTCCTTTGGCGGACCCCACCAAATCGAAATTTTTCTGCTTAATGCCATAGTTGTGTCGTGAGCCGATAAAAATAATAACTTTTTGATTTGAAAACTATTGGCGCCTCTTTGCAAAACCCCTTTTTTGGCGTAAATTTGCGTCGCAACAACACACCCGGGGCGCGAAATATAAAGAAGGACAGCCAATAGCTGTCAGGTATTCTATAATCTGCGCAGCGGAATAAATCACTACACTATGATTCATTTCTTCGGAAACGAAAACACCGTATTTGCCGTACAATCGCAAAACGGGCTTTCGGCAGACACTGTTTCAAAACTCAACTGGCTTTTTGGAAGCGCCCACAAAATAGAGAAATCCGCACTGACGGATTTTTTTGTTGGCCCGCGCGCCGCAATGGTTACGCCGTGGAGTACAAATGCGGTCGAAATTACCCAGAACATGGGAATTGATGGCATCATCCGTATCGAAGAATTTCATCAGGTCGCCGAGAATTTTTCCGATTTTGACCCGATGCTTTCGCAGAAATACAACGGGCTGGATCAAAACATTTTTACGATCGACATCAAGCCCGAGCCGGTTTTGGAAATCGACGACATCGCCGCCTATAACGAAAAAGAAGGTTTGGCACTCAGTGCCGAAGAAGTGGATTACCTCAATGATTTGTCGAAAAAAATCGGGCGCAAACTGACTGATTCAGAGGTATTCGGATTTTCACAGGTCAATTCTGAACATTGCCGCCACAAGATTTTCAACGGTACTTTTGTGATCGACGGACAGGAAATGCCTTCTTCGCTATTCAAGCTGATCAAAAAAACATCGGCTGAAAATCCGGGCGAAATCGTATCGGCCTACAAAGACAACGTCGCGTTCATCAAAGGCCCGAAAGTCCAGCAATTCGCGCCGAAATCTGCCGACAAACCCGATTTTTACGACACCAAAGATTTTGAATCGGTCATTTCGATCAAGGCCGAAACCCATAACTTTCCAACACCCGTCGAACCGTTCAACGGCGCGGCAACAGGCTCGGGCGGCGAAATCCGCGACAGGCTGGCCGGCGGACAAGGTTCATTGCCGCTTGCCGGAACCGCAGTCTATATGACGCCGTATTCGCGACTCGAAGAAGGCCGCGATTGGGAAAACGGTATGGCCGAAAGAAAATGGCTTTACCAAACACCGCTTGACATTTTGATCAAAGCCTCGAACGGCGCGTCGGATTTTGGCAATAAATTCGGCCAGCCGCTGATTTCGGGTTCGGTGCTGACATTCGAACACGAAGAAAACCGACGCAAGCTCGGTTACGACAAAGTCATCATGCTCGCCGGCGGAGTCGGTTACGGAAAAGCCGAACAATCGATTAAACAACATCCAAAAACCGGCGATAAGATCGTCATCCTCGGTGGCGAAAACTATCGCATCGGAATGGGCGGCGCCGCCGTTTCATCGGCCGATACCGGCGCATTTTCGTCGGGAATCGAACTCAACGCGATCCAGCGCTCGAACCCTGAAATGCAAAAACGCGCGGCCAACGCCATCCGCGGACTGGTCGAATCAGACCACAACCCGATTGTCTCGATCCACGATCACGGCGCCGGCGGGCATTTGAATTGCCTTTCGGAACTGGTCGAGGAAACCGGCGGACTGATCGATCTTGACAAACTGCCTGTCGGCGACCCGACGCTTTCGGCCAAGGAAATCATCGGCAATGAATCGCAGGAACGAATGGGATTGGTCATCGGTGAAAACGACATCGATATTTTACAAAAAATTGCCGACCGCGAACGCTCACCGATGTATACCGTCGGCGAGGTCACAGGAAGCGGACGGTTTACGTTCAAGTCGAAAACTACCGGCGAAAAGCCGATGGATCTCGAACTTTCCGACATGTTCGGCTCGTCGCCAAAAACCATCATGGCTGATAAAACGCTCGAGCGACAGTACGACAACGTCGATTATCACATCCCGATCGACACCGACGAAAACGGTTTTACGATATTCCCAGAACTCGAAAAAGTCCTTCAACTCGAAGCCGTCGCCTGTAAAGACTGGCTGACCAACAAGGTAGACCGCTGTGTCGGCGGACGCGTGGCCAAGCAACAATGCGCGGGGCCGCTGCAATTGCCGCTGAACAACGTTGGTGTGATGGCGCTCGATTTCGTTGGAAAAGAAGGCATTGCCACCTCAATCGGTCATGCGCCGGTCGCGGCACTTATCGACCCGGTCGCCGGAAGCCGAAACGCAATTGCCGAAGCGCTTTCAAACATTGTCTGGGCGCCGATCAAAAACGGATTGTCTGGCGTATCGCTATCGGCAAACTGGATGTGGCCGTGCAAAAACGAAGGCGAAGACGCGCGATTGTATCAGGCGGTTCAGGGCTGTTCGGATTTTGCCATCGAACTCGGCATCAACATCCCGACCGGAAAAGATTCGCTGTCGATGAAACAAAAATATCCCGATGGCGACGTGATTGCGCCGGGAACGGTCATCATTTCGGCAGCAGGAAATTGTACCAACATCACCAAAGTCGTCGAGCCTGTCCTCAAAAAAGACGGCGGTTCGATTTACTATATCAATCTCTCGCAGGACAAACACAAACTCGGCGGATCGTCATTCGCGCAGGTGTACAACAAAATCGGAAGCGAGGCGCCGACCATAAAAGACGCTGCATTTTTCAGGCGCGCATTCAACGCCGTTCAGGATTTGATCCGCGAACGGCAGATCGTAGCCGGACACGATATCGGCAGCGGCGGTTTGATCACGACACTTCTCGAAATGTGTTTTGCCGACAATTACCTCGGCGCCGACATCGATCTTGACGCCTTGTTCGAAAATCAGGGCATTGCCGAAGTGCTGTTTGCCGAAAATGTTGGAATCGTTTTTCAGGCCAAGGACGATGCGACACTCGAGGCCGCGCTTAAAAACAACAACGTCGAATTCTTTAAAATCGGAAAAGTCACCAACAAAGCGGTTTTGACCATCGGCGAGCCGTACTGGCGTTTCGATGTTTCTGCCTTGCGCGACGTGTGGTTCAGGACTTCTTACCTGCTCGACCGCAAACAATCGGGCGGGAAAAATGCAAAGCTGCGGTTCGACAATTACAAAAACCAAATTTTAAAATATACGTTTCCATCGCACTTCGACGGCAAGAAACCGATAATTGACCCGTCCAAACCACGTCCGAAAGCGGCGATCATCCGCGAAAAAGGCTCGAACTCCGAACGCGAAATGGCCAATGCGATGTATCTGGCCGGTTTCGACGTCAAGGATGTACACATGACCGATTTGATTTCGGGCCGCGAAACTTTGGAAGACATCCAATTCATCGGTGCGGTCGGCGGGTTTTCGAATTCCGACGTACTCGGATCGGCAAAAGGCTGGGCGGGCGCTTTCCTTTACAACGAAAAAGCGAAAAC
>JAEWLD010000090.1 GCA_023393485.1 Bacteroidota bacterium | reverse complement strand
CGGCCAGCTCATTTTCCGCCCCGACATTTACGACTGGGATGCGCGATTATACAACGCTGTGCGTAAATGACCCGTAAGTCTTTTTGGCGCGCGACGGATGATAAATGAAAAAAGCGGATTTGCCTTTAATAGTATTGATGATATCATCGGTCAGCTCAACGGGAATCGCCGGGCAACCGAGGCTGCGACCCAAACGGTTTTGCATTTTCACCACAGACTCCGAAACGTAGTCGGCACCGTGCATCACAACCGAACGGCTGCGCGCATTGCTGTTCACACCACTTTCCTGCCCGTCGAGCTTGAGCGACATGCCGTGCTTGCCATTGTAGACTTCGCCAGTCAGATAAAGCCCGAGGCTACTTTTGAGCGATTCGTTTTTGTTTGAGAACGAGTTGGCGAACTCCATTCCGCTGTTGCGTCCGTGGGCAACGAGCGAATTGAAAAGGATCGTATTGGTTGTAAGGTCAATTACCCAAAGCCTTTTCACTTTTGACGACAGGCTGAAATCAACCAACGTCAAAATATCTTTTTCAATCATCCCTTTTTCTTTGAGGCTATAAAAACCTTCAAGTGCTTGTTTGAAGCTCGCGATGGCCGGCATGGCGAAGTTATTGGCGTTGAGTTGTGCGTATATGCCTTCGGCTTTGACGTCGAACGCTGTTTTGGCACTGGCGGTAAGTTCAGGATTGGTTTTGGTTGTCTCTTTCAGGTCTAAGTTAGTGAGTGACATCAGAAAGAATGTGACAGCGAAAAAAATCTTGTAATGCATTGAATGTGTTTAAGTTGATGTTTGACTTGGGAAGGGCAAAACTATACATTTAAAATTCGTCGACAAACTTTTTAACATTAAAATAATCGTTAAAGTGTAAAATATTATCGACGAATTACATTTCACAAGCCTTGAAAATCGTGCCAAAGAATGTGAGAATCATGTAAAATTTTTGCCGGAGATTTATAACGGAAACGTTTCGGATTTATTGTAAAAAGAGTTGTGATTGTCAATATAATAGTTATTTTTGCTCGACGAACTGCAACCTTCCCATGGGCAAAAAAACCTACTTTTTGGCTGTCTTTACGCTACTTTCGGTTTGCAGTTTTGCGCAAAGGAAAACACTTTTCACGGCGCGTACTTCTGAAAAAATTAACATCGACGGCAAACTCGATGAAGACGCATGGCAAACAGTTGAAGCCGGCACCGATTTCATCATGTACAACCCGGATAACGGCAAGCCGATCAATCCGGCCAAAAAAACCGATGTCAAGGTTTTGTATGACGACGACGCGATTTACGTTGGCGCGGTGATGTTTGACGACGAACCGCAAAAAATGCTCAAGGAAATGACCCAGCGCGATAATTTTGGGTCAGCCGAACATTTCGGCATTTACATCAACGCATTCAACGACGGGCAACAGGATTTCCAGTTTTACGTAAGCGCTGCCGGGGTTCAGATGGATTGTATCGCGACGGAGGCCAATGGCGAAGATTACAGCTGGGACGCGATTTGGACCAGCGATGTCACGATAACCGATTTTGGCTGGGTGGCCGAAATGCGCATTCCTTACGCCGCTCTCAGGTTTCCGAAAAAGGACGTTCAGGTCTGGGGATTGAATTTCTATCGCGAATTCCGCCGTGACCGTCAGCAATACACGTGGAATTTCATCGATTCGAAACTCTCGGGCACGATTCAACAAAACGGCCAGTTGCGCGGAATCGAACATATCACGCCGCCGGTAAGGCTGTTTTTTATTCCGTATTCGTCATACTACCTTGAAATGAATAAGGAAGACACCAAAAATACTTTTAAAGGCGGGCTCGACATCAAATACGGCATCAGCGAAGCTTTTACGCTTGACGCGATATTGGTTCCGGATTTCGGCCAGACGAAATTTGACAATGTCGAGCTGAACCTCGGGCCGTTTGAACAGCAATTCAATGAAAACCGTCCGTTTTTCACCGAAGGGACAGATCTGTTCAACAAGGGCAATTTGCTTTATTCCCGGCGTATTGGCGGCAGCCCGTCGACCAATTACCTGCCAGCGGGCAATGAAGTGGTTGATGCGCCGGTTACGGTTGATTTGCTCAATGCGATCAAGATTTCGGGCCGGACAAAAAGCGGGCTCGGCATTGGCATTCTGA
Source organism: Bacteroidota bacterium (assembly GCA_023393485.1). Lineage (GTDB taxonomy): Bacteria > Bacteroidota > Bacteroidia > Flavobacteriales > Flavobacteriaceae > Flavobacterium. The sequence continues at coordinate 1,634 of JAEWLD010000090.1, read as the reverse complement.
ATGCCGTTACTGAAAACACTTACGCGAAAGTCCGCAACACCGACACCAACCAGACCCGCGAAGTATTGATTGAGCCGCTCGCCAATTTCAATGTCATCGTGCTCGACCAACGGTTCAACAAAAATTCATCGGTTTCGCTGGTCAATACCAATGTTACGCGCAACGGCGAGTTCCGCGACGCCAACGTGACCGGACTCGTTTATGACCTCAACACCAAAGCGAACACCTACAATCTTTCAGGCGATTTCAAATACAGTTATATCAATGAATTTGGTGATTCCAATAACCGCGACGGTATCAGCACTTACATCAGTTTGGGCGAAACGAGCGGGAAAATCCGGTATAATTTCGGCGTGAATTACGTCTCGAAAGATTACGAGATGAACGACCTCGGCATCCTGTACCAAACCAATTACAACGGCTATTTCCTCAACGCGAGCTATCGTATCTTAAACCCGAATAAAGTTTTCAATACATTCCAGGTCAACGTCAATCCGTATGTTGAATTCAACAATACCACCGGAGGTTTGCAACAGGCCAATTTCAATTGGAATGCCAACTGCAACTCGCTCAAAAACGACTACTACAACGTGAGTTTTACCTCGCGCATTGCAGAAACCTTTGATTTTTATGAGCCGCGGATTCCGGGCAGGTTTTCATATCTTCCGCCGGCATATGGGCTTTCTGCTTACTATTCGTCAAATTACAACCGGAAATGGGCGCTTGACTTCAATCCGGCATGCTCGTTCACGCCCGAAAAAAACCGTGAGGCTTTCAGCATTTTCATCGGGCCGCGCTACCGTTTCAATGACAGATTCAACGTCGCCCTCGGTTTCACTTACACGCGTCAGAACAACAATACAGGTTATATCGACGACACATTTATTGACGATTCAACGCCGTACGACATTTACTACGCCAAGCGCAATCGCTCGACTTATGTCCTGACTGGAACCTGGAAATATGCCGTCAACAAAGACATGACTTTTAACTTCAATGCGCGCTATTATTGGTCTTATGCCGAAAATCGGGAATTCTTCACGCTGAACGACGAAGGCTATTTAGATCCCGCGACGTACGATGGCAACCAGAATTCAAATTTCAATACCTGGAACATGGATTTCAATTATTCATGGTGGTTTGCGCCCGGAAGCCAGATCTCTGTATTGTATCGGAACAATTCGAGCATGTTTACGCGCGATATCGACAGGGATTTCAATTCGAATTTTTCCAATTTGTTCAAAGACAACCTCAATCACGTCTTTTCGATCAGCATTCGCTATTTTATTGATTATAACCAGGCAAAAAAATGGCTTTAATTGCGTAAATTTGTGTTTTCGCCAAACGGCACAACCTCACACAAATGAACTCAAAAGCCATACTGATGATCCTTGACGGCTGGGGCATTTCGCCTGACCCGAAAGTTTCGGCGCCAGACAACGCAAATGTTCCATTCATCAACAGCCTGTCTAAAAACTATCCACACGCCACACTCCGCACCGACGGGTTAAACGTCGGGCTTCCCGAAGGCCAAATGGGCAATTCAGAAGTTGGGCACATGAACCTCGGCGCAGGCCGGATCGTTTATCAGGATCTCGAAAAAATCAACCTCACGGTCCAGGATAGGTCAATCG
>JAEWLD010000003.1 GCA_023393485.1 Bacteroidota bacterium | reverse complement strand
TGACCTCAATGCAGCACTCGTGCCCTTTTTCGACACCTGAAAAAACGACCGGCAAGGAAACGCTTTACGATGGTTACATTGTCTTTCAAATGGCCGAAAACGCCACTGAATACTGGACAATCGATATCAATTATACCATTGGCGGCATCACCTATTCGGCAACCGGCCAGATTGATGTGCCGGCTTCATCAAATCAGCGCGTGGCGTCATTCCTCGGCGCGGACGGCAACAGATATGTCGCGGCGCTGGTTGAACCGACTGAACCTTCTGTCGGGTTGAACGAAATGACTGCCGTGGTATATAAAATGGTGTCGATGATGAACTATGTGCCTGCCGACGGCTTTACGATCAAAATTGATCCCCGGATGCCCGGAATGGGCAACCATGGCTCGCCAAACAATGTTGACCTGACGCAAACCGGAAACTTCTACGGCGGCACGCTGTCATTGACCATGACCGGTTACTGGAAAATCAATCTCCAGGTTCTTGACCAGGACAACCAGGTCTTAAAAGGTGAAGCCGTCACCGACGCCAATCCCGAAAGCAGCCTCTACTTCGAAGTCGAATTCTAAAAAATGAACCGGCGAAGCATCTTTCTTCGCCGGTTTCCAAAACCTATGAAAACTTTCATTCTCGGTGCGGCATTATTATGCTCACTGGTGACTATTGCGCAGACCAATGACACTTTGAGGAAACTCGACGAAGTGATTCTGATCGCGCCTAAAAAAGAGCTGAATCTCAGGCAGTCAAAACCGCTCACATCAATTGATGATTATCTGCAAAAATCCGCGCTTGTTACGATGATTCGGCGCGGTGCCTACGCCTGGGAGCCGGCCATCAACGGGATGGCTACCGAACGCACGCTGGTCACCATCGAAGGCATGCACATTTTTGGCGCCTGTACTGATAAAATGGATCCGATCACTTCCTATGTTGAAGTTTCCAACCTTTCGGAAGCGGTCATTATTTCAGGGCAGCACGGCAGCGGGTTCGGTTCGACAATCGGCGGCGCGGTCGATTTGAAACGGAACAGGAGCGGCTTTTTGTCTGCGGGCTGGAAAACCGCGGTCAATTCGGGATTTGAATCAAACGGCAGCCAAAAAATTGTCGGGACTGCGATCAATTATTCAACCCGTTCATTTTTTGTCGACACTGATTTGATGTATCGCAACGCCGGGAATTATTACGCCGGAAACCGGAAGGAAATCCCGTTTTCACAATTCGCCAAACTCAATGTTTCGGGAACGGCGGGTTTTCCGGTAGCCAAAAACGCAGTCGTTGAAGCGTCGGTGATTTACGACAAAGCCACCGACGTGGGCTATCCGGCATTGCCGATGGACGTCTCACTCGCCGAAGCGCTGATTGCCTCTGCCCGATTCGAACTCAAACCCGAAAATGCCCCGGTATCAGACTGGGATTCGAAGATTTATTTCAATACGGTGACGCATGTGATGGATGATACCAAGCGGCCCGATGTCGCAATCCATATGGATATGCCCGGCAAAACCAAGACCTTTGGCGGTTATTCTTCGGTAATCGCGAAATACAAAAAGCATCAGCTTAAGGCAAACCTGAATTCGTATTACAACATTTCAAACGCCGAGATGACGATGTATCCCGAAAATCCCGATGAAAACCCGATGTTCATGCTGACCTGGCCCGACGTACATACGTTTTTTTCAGGCGTTTTTCTGGAAGACAGCTATGAGTCCAACTGCCATGCTGTGCTGCAATTCTCTGGAAGCATCGGCCACCATTCAAATACGGTGGCAAGCGAAACGGGACTTGAAAGCATGCGGATTTTTTATCCCGATATGCCGGAAACAAAGAACCGGCTGCTCAAAAGCCTCGCCGTTACCTATTCTTTCAAAAAAACGCTCGAGTACAGTTTTGGCGCCGGTTATGGCGAGCGTGCACCATCGGTTTCCGAAGGTTATGGTTTTTACCTATTCAACAGTTTCGACAATTACGATTATGTCGGCAATCCCGGGCTCAAAAACGAAAAATCGCTTGAGCTGAATGCATCTGTCGGGTATGACGACAAAAAGGTTTCGGCCAAGATTTTGGTCGGCTATTTTCACATCGACGATTATATCATCGGCAAACCCGATGAATCGCTGCTGCCGATGACCATCGGGGCAAACGGCGTCAAGTTGTACACGGCACTGCCTTTTGCGACAATTTTCAACGCCAGTACTGAATTTGGCTGGAGAATTTCCCGGACGCTGTCATTAAAAGCCCAGATCGGCTTTGCCCGTGGAACAGATGACAATGACCGGAATCTACCGCTGATCAGACCATTTTCGTACAACAGCGCGTTGATGTATAAAAAGAATCGGTTTTCGGCTGAACTTTCAGTTATCGGAAATGGAAGGCAAACCAATTACGCCGACGAATTCGGCGAGGACGCAACGCCTGATTACGCCATCGTCAACTGCAATGCGGGCTATACTTTCAAACTGGACAAATACGACCTTTATGCGAAGGCCGGTATTGAAAATGTGTTTGATGCCTATTATTCGACCTTTAGCGACTGGAACGACATTCCGCGGCCGGGCAGAAACTTTTTTGTAAATCTCATTTTCAGAAATTAGGCTGAATCGCGCATATCGGGCTCTTCAATGGCTGTTGGTGTTTTGCCCTGGCCTGAAGCCCGGTCGCGTGATTTGCCATTCTCAAAATACGCCGAAAGAAAAGTCTTGAGCAATACCGAAGCGATGATTCCCAAACCAATGAAAATCCCAACGCCAAAAACCACAAATGCGACATAAACCCAGTGAAGACTTTGCTGCATATCGCCGAAAGCAACGTTCCCTGAGAAATACATCCACGCACTTTTTTTCGCGCCCGCAACCAGAAGACTTATCCAGAAAAAAAACAGTGAGACATTGAAAATCCTGAAACCCCTGAAGGCAAGGCTTAAATTGACATTTGGGTTTAGCTTTTTGGCGATGAACATCAGAGACGCCAAAAGAATCGTGGTATTGATGCCGATTGTTGCGCCCATTGAATGTGCGACTGTGATATGGGTTCCGTGGGTAAAAAAGTTAATCGCCGGAATAGAAAACAACAGCGCCAAAATCAGGTTAAGGAAAATCCAGAAATCGGCAGTCATCAGGAATTGATACGGCAGCCGGTTTTCGGTTTTGATGAATTGCGGCAGCGATTTTTTCCATTGGTAGATCATTGAGAACAAAATCACCCATTCGGTCATGCTGATGGCATATGAAACCCCGCGGATCCACGGCGCCGTCGGAACGATGTAAAGATGATGCGCCCAGCCGAACATCAGGTTGGTCAACCCCAGAAAATAAAAGAAGAACGAGATTTTGCTTTTTCCGATCGACTCATCGCCCCTGATTTTCGACATCAGGAAAATGGCTGTTCCGTAAACCAGCATATTCCAGGCGCCCACGAATGACCCGCCGGCCTTCCATTGGATGGTCAGCGACTTGATGAAGTTCAGCCCGATATCCGGGTTGAGCCAAAGGTAAGCCTCAGACAAGTGATAAACCATCAGAACGATTCCGGTGGCCCACATCCAAAAATAAACCGGCCAATCGCGCAACGGCAACGCGAGGGTTTTGAAGTAATTGATGCCGAACAGAATCCAACCGCAAATGATCGGCAAAATCAAATAAGGCGGGAATTCCAGGTATTCCTTCCCACCAAAATGCTGCGTGTAATAACTGTAATAAATCAAAAGTCCGGTCGCCAAAAAAATGACGAAATGGATTCTTGACAACACTCCCGAATAAATCTGCCGCCCATTTTCAGTCAAATAATGATACAGCCCGCCGGTCGCCGCCAGGATAATCCATGAAATCACGCTCGTGACATGGAACGGACGCAAATTGTTGAAAGGCAAAACCGCTTTTAAAAAATCGGGCAGGATGTATTGGATTCCGGCCAAAATCCCGAAAAG
>JAEWLD010000262.1 GCA_023393485.1 Bacteroidota bacterium | reverse complement strand
TCTCCATCCCTCCGAATTCTGGAACCTGATCGAACCTCATCTCATTGACGATTATTTTGCGCTCTGCGCGATCGATGTCGCATATTGGGATTATTACGCCCGAAAACACGAACGAACGCTTAGAAGCTTTTTTATGGGCTCGGGAGCGCCGCTTACTTCGTATACAATCGGACTTGATACAATAGACGCGATGAAGGCCAAAATACTGGAAATGCCTTGGCCGGTCTACAAAATCAAACTCGGCCGCGGAAACGACATCGAAATCGTCACTTCGCTGCGCAAAATTACCGACGCGGTTTTTCGCGTAGACGCAAATGCAGCCTGGACGGCCAATCAGGCGATCGAATATTCAAAAATCCTGAAAGATTTAAATGTAGAATTCATCGAACAGCCGCTTGCCGCTACAGACACCGAAGGCATGAAAAAAGTCAGGGCCGAATCCGCGTTGCCGACAATCGCTGACGAAAGCTGCCAACGGCCCGAAGATGTCGCCAAGTGCAAAGGGCTTTTTCACGGCGTCAACATCAAATTGATGAAATGCGGCGGCATCACGCCTGCGCTCAAAATGATAGGCGAGGCACGCGATTCCAATTTGCTGGTCATGGCCGGTTGCATGACAGAGTCCAGCATCGGGATTTCGGCGCTGACTTCACTGGCATCACTGCTGGATTATCTCGATGCAGACGGTGCGCTTCTGCTGGCCGGCGACATTGCCGACGGTGTCAGGTTTGACCACGGCAAAATCGTTTATGCCGAAGGGTTGGGTTCAGGGGCCGAAATCCACGTTTTTTAATCAACATTTTGTTGATAACTTCGCCGTCTAAAGTCTTGTTTTTGCTAGATTTTGCACCGTATTTTCTTATATTTGCCACACGCGTAAAAAACGCAATTTTTTAGACCCATTTTTATATGAGCGAAGAAGGCAAAAAACAGTATTCCGCCGACAGTATTCAGGCGTTAGAAGGAATGGAGCACGTAAGGATGCGCCCGTCGATGTATATCGGCGATGTAGGCGTCCGCGGATTGCACCATTTGGTTTACGAAGTTGTTGATAACTCGATTGACGAGGCAATGGGCGGTCATTGTGACACCATCAGCGTAACCATCAACGAAGACAATTCGGTTACGGTAATTGATAACGGCCGTGGTATTCCGGTCGACATTCATAAAAAAGAAGGCGTTTCAGCACTCGAGGTCGTCATGACCAAAATCGGTGCAGGCGGTAAGTTTGACAAAGATTCGTATAAGGTTTCGGGCGGTTTGCACGGCGTTGGCGTATCGGTCGTCAACGCGCTTTCAAAACACATGAAATCGACTGTTTTCCGCGAAGGGAAAATTTACGAGCAGGAATACGAGCGCGGAAAATCGCTTTATCCGGTAAAACAGGTCGGCGAAACCGACAAACGCGGGACAATGCAGACGTTCTGGCCAGACGACCAGATTTTTACGCAGACCACCGAATTCAGCTATGACACGCTTTCGGCACGTATGCGTGAGCTCGCTTACCTGAACAAAGGCATCACGATCACTTTTACCGACAAGCGCAATTTCGATGAGAAAGGCGAGCCGATTTCTGAAACATTCTATTCGGAAGAAGGTTTGAAAGAATATGTCAAATATCTCGATGGAAACCGCGAACCGATCATTTCGCACGTCATTTCAATGGAGCACGAAAAAGGTGAAGTTCCGGTTGAAGTTGCCTTGATCTACAACTCGAGTTATTCGGAGAATATTTTTTCATATGTCAACAACATCAACACGCACGAAGGCGGAACGCATTTGCAGGGTTTCCGTGCCGGGCTTACACGTACGCTTAAGAAATACGCCGATGCTTCGGGCTTGCTTGACAAATTGAAGTTCGAGATCACCGGCGACGATTTTCGCGAAGGCCTGACCGCGATCATTTCAGTCAAAGTGGCAGAGCCGCAGTTCGAAGGCCAGACCAAAACCAAACTCGGCAATAGGGAAGTGGTTTCTCCGGTTTCACAGGCCGTCGGCGAAATGCTCGAAAACTATCTTGAAGAAAACCCCAACGATGCGAAAATCATCGTACAAAAAGTCATATTGGCCGCACAGGCGCGCCATGCCGCGAAGAAAGCGCGTGAAATGGTACAGCGTAAAACCGTTATGGGCGGCGGCGGATTGCCGGGGAAATTGTCTGATTGTTCAGAGCAGGATCCGGCAAAATGCGAAGTATTCCTTGTCGAGGGCGACTCGGCGGGCGGAACGGCAAAACAAGGCCGCGACCGTAACTTCCAGGCGATTTTGCCGTTGCGCGGTAAGATTTTGAATGTAGAGAAAGCGATGCACCACAAAGTTTTCGAGAACGAGGAAATCCGGAACATCTTTACGGCTTTGGGCGTAACGATCGGTACCGCCGAAGACTCGAAAGCGCTCAATCTCGAAAAACTGCGTTACCACAAAATCGTGATCATGTGTGACGCCGACGTTGACGGCAGCCACATTTCGACATTGATTTTGACGTTCTTCTTCCGCTTCATGCGCGAATTGATAGAAGAAGGCCACGTCTACATTGCGGCACCGCCATTGTACCAGGTGAAAAAAGGCAATAAAAAAGAATATGCTTGGAATGATTTGCAGCGTGACCAGGCCAACGAACGCATGGGCGGCGGCGCCGGAATCCAGCGTTACAAAGGTCTTGGTGAGATGAACGCCGAACAGTTGTGGGAAACAACGATGGATCCGGAATTCCGTACGCTGCGTCAGGTGACGATCGACAGTCTTGCCGAAGCCGACCGTATTTTCTCGATGCTGATGGGCGACGAAGTGCCGCCACGCAGGGAATTTATTGAGAAGAATGCGGTGTATGCGAATATCGACGCGTAATTAATTGACAATTGACAATTGACAATTGGGTTGCGTGCGTAGCACTTTGAATAATCCGCGTTAGCGATTGCTGCGGCATCCTTTTGCGACGCCAGGAGCAAAAGATATAGCGGAAAGCGCGGCGCGAGGTAACGAGCGCAACGCCCAAAAGACGAACAATACAAACTTAAATATCAAAAAATGAAAGTTACAATAGTAGGCGCCGGAAACGTAGGCGCAACCTGTGCAGACGTGATTGCTTACCGCGGTATTGCAAGCGAAGTTGTTTTGCTTGACATCAAAGAAGGTTTTGCTGAAGGCAAGGCGATGGACATTTCACAATGTACTGCCAATACCGGTTTCAATACGCGGGTGTCGGGCGTTACGAATGATTACGCGAAAACCGCCAATTCGGATGTCGTGGTGATTACTTCAGGTATTCCGAGAAAGCCGGGCATGACACGCGAGGAGTTGATTGGCATCAATGCCGGCATCGTCAAAGGCGTGGCCGAAAACCTGTTGAAGCATTCGCCGAACGCGATCATGGTTGTGGTGTCAAACCCAATGGATACGATGACTTATTTGGCTTTGAAAGCGACCGGATTGCCTAAAAACAGAATCATCGGAATGGGCGGCGCGCTCGACAGTTCGCGTTTTAAATACTATTTGTCAAAAGCTTTGGACAAGCCAATCAACGACGTTTCTGCGATGGTCATCGGCGGACACGGCGATACGACGATGATTCCTTTGACGCGATTGGCATCGTACAACGGGATTCCGGTTTCTGAATTTTTGTCGCAGGAACAACTCGACAAAGTTTCGGCAGATACAATGGTTGGCGGCGCAACGCTGACCGGATTGCTTGGTACTTCGGCCTGGTATGCGCCGGGCGCGTCGGTGGCATATCTCGTCGATTCGATTTTGAACGACCAGAAAAAAATGATTGCCTGCTCGGTGATGCTTGAAGGCGAATACGGTTTGAATGACATTTGCATCGGCGTGCCATGTATCATCGGTAAAAACGGCATCGAAGAAATCCTGGCGATCAACCTGAACGAAAACGAAAAAGCGCTTTTGAACAAGAGCGCCGACGCGGTCAGGGCGATGAATGGCGATTTGAAGAACGTACTGGCTTAATTGGTACAATATATTAAGGAGAAGGCTGCTGAGAGGCGGCCTTTTTTTTGTCGAAGGTCGAAGGTCGGACGAGAGTGAAAGTCGAAAGTCGAAAGAGAAGATAGAAGGTCGGACGAGAGTGAAAGTCGAAAGTCGAAAGA
>JAEWLD010000212.1 GCA_023393485.1 Bacteroidota bacterium | reverse complement strand
CAGGGACGACAACCTCGCCGATTCCACCGTGCGGCGCGTGCCGTCAGTCAATCGCCGAATATGAATTCAAGCAGAATCACGATATCGAAATCTATTTTATGGGCGAAACTGGTAAGGTCTATAAATCGGATTCGCTCAAAAATTTACTGCCGTTTACCTTTGACAAAAACTTCCTGTAAAACACATTTTTAAATTTTTGACTTCGCGGCAAATGTGTTATTTTTGCTTTTCGCAATCGGCGTAGGGATGAAGCTATTTTGCGCCGAAATTTATTTAACACAGAAACTTATCGATGAGAGAAATCACCAAAGAAGTTTATCTGAAATGGTATGAAGACATGCTGTTTTGGAGGAAGTTTGAAGACAAACTTGCCGCATTGTACATCCAGCAGAAAGTACGCGGATTTCTTCACCTATACAATGGCCAGGAAGCAGTTCTTGCCGGCGCCTTGCAGGCGATGGATCTATCTAAAGACAAAATGATTACCGCTTACCGCAATCACGTACAGCCTATAGGAATGGGTGTTGACCCGCGAAAGGTCATGGCCGAACTTCTCGGCAAAGTGACCGGAACCTCGAACGGCATGGGCGGATCGATGCATATTTTCTCTAAAGAACACGGATTTTACGGCGGACACGGAATCGTCGGGGCGCAAATCCCGGTTGGTGCCGGAATCGCATTTGCCGATAAATATTTTGGCCGCGACGGCGTGACATTGACTTATTTTGGCGATGGCGCCGCGCGTCAGGGATCGTTGCACGAAGCGTTCAACATGGCGATGTTGTGGAAATTACCCGTGGTTTTCATCGTCGAAAACAACGGTTACGCGATGGGAACTTCTGTTGAGCGTACCGCAAACCACACCGACATCTGGAAACTCGGCCTTGGCTATGAAATGCCTTGCGGTCCGGTTGACGGCATGAATCCGGTAAAAGTCGCCGAAGCGATGCAGGAAGCGATTGACCGCGCGCGCCGTGGCGACGGACCGACTTTCCTCGAAATGAAAACGTACCGTTACCGCGGGCATTCGATGTCTGACGCGCAGCTTTACCGTTCAAAGGAAGAAGTCGAAGAGTATAAAAAAATTGACCCGATCACGCAAGTGCTTGACATCATCAAAGAGAACAATTACGCAAATGACGACCAGATTGCAGCCATCGACGAGCGCGTTAAAAACCTGGTTGACGAATGCGAAAAATTCGCCGAAGAGTCAGCATTCCCAGAACCACAACAATTATACGACGTGGTTTACGAAGAACCGAACTATCCTTTCATCCCTCATAAATTATAAGTATGGCAACACGCGTAACAATGCCGCGCCTGAGCGACACGATGACCGAAGGCACAGTGGCCAAATGGCTTAAAAAAGTTGGGGATAAAGTTTCTGAAGGCGATATTCTGGCCGAAATCGAGACTGACAAAGCGACGATGGAATTTGAATCATTCAATTCCGGAACCCTGTTGTACATCGGGATTCCTGAAGGGCAAACAGCGCCTGTCGATTCTTTGTTGGCTATTATTGGCGAGCCTGGTGAAAATATTGACGACGCGTTAAAAGGCGGCGACGCACCAAAAGCAGAAGCGCCGAAAACTGAAGCGCCGAAAGCCGAAGAAAAAGTTGGCGAAAAATCATCTGCCCCGGCCGCCGGCAATCAATCCAACGACCAACGGCCAGCGACCAGCGACCAACCAGCAACCAGCAGCCAACTCCCAGCCGGCGTGACCGTAGTCACCATGCCGCGTCTGAGCGACACGATGACCGAAGGCACAGTGGCAAAATGGCTCAAAAAAGTCGGCGACAAAGTTTCTGAAGGCGATATTTTAGCCGAAATCGAAACCGATAAAGCGACGATGGAATTCGAGTCGTTTAACTCGGGAACATTATTGGAAATCGGCATTCACGAAGGCCAGTCGGCACCTGTAGACAGTGTGCTGGCGATCATCGGGCCGGAAGGAACAGACGTTTCAGGCATTGCCGACAACTATAAAAAAGGCGGCGCGACTCCTGCAAAAGCTGAGGCACCTGCCGAACAGCCAAAAACCGAAGAGGCGACAGTTGCGGCACCGGGCGAAGCTGAACCAGGCGAATCAAAATCTGATCAGCCGGTTGAAGTTGAATCTGACGGAAAACGCATTTTCATTTCGCCGCTGGCTAAAAAGATGGCCGAAGAAAAAGGCATCAATATTTCGCAGGTGAAAGGTTCGGGCGAGAACGGAAGAATCGTCAAGGCCGATATCGAAAATTATACGCCGGCTGCGCAACCGCAGGCTGAACAACATACCGCAGCGCCGCAAGCCGATCAAAAAACAGAATCAACGCCAGCGCCGAAGCCTTACGTTGCGGTCGGAAAAGAAGAAACCGAAGAAGTCAAAAACAACCAAATGCGCAAGACTATCGCGAAACGTTTGTCTGAATCGGCATTTACGGCTCCTGTTTTCTATTTGACGATTGAAGTTTTGATGGACAACGCGATGGCCTCACGCGAGGTAATCAATACAATGCCTGACACCAAAGTATCGTTCAACGATATGATCCTCAAGGCGTGCGCGATGGCGCTCCGCAAACATCCGAAAGTAAATTCACAATGGAAAGACGATGTGACGTTGATGCACAAACACATCCACATTGGCGTCGCGGTTGCCGTTGAAGACGGATTACTTGTTCCGGTATTGAAATTTGCCGACCAGATGACGCTGACGCAAATTGGCAGCAACGTAAAAGATTTGGCCGGGAAAGCGAAGAACAAGAAAATCCAGCCTGCTGAAATGGAAGGCTCGACTTTTACGGTTTCTAACCTTGGCATGTTTGGCATATCGGAATTCACGTCGATCATCAACCAGCCGAACTCGGCGATTTTGTCTGTAGGCGCGATTGAAGAAAAACCAGTAGTCAAGGACGGACAAATCGTTGTTGGCAACACGATGAAAGTGACTTTGGCATGCGACCACAGAACGGTTGACGGCGCCACCGGCGCACAATTCCTGCAGACCCTGCGAACGTATCTGGAAAACCCGGTGACGATGCTGGCTTAAACCACATAATAATAGAATCCCGTTTCACGACGGGATTTTTTATTATAGCAAGCTATGCTTAAAACCGCAGATTCGCAGATTTAGTTTGATAATCTGCAGTCAAAAATTGAGTTTGCGGCGCACTATTTTGTTATGTAACTTTAAGGAACGAACAGCGCTTATGGACACAAAAATCATCACCGAAAGCTATCTGCACGAGCTTCAGGCCGAAGTTCCCGCAACGCGCAAATGCCTCGAGCGAATTACGCCCGGTACATTCAAATTCAAGCCACACGAAAAATCGATGGAAATGGGTTATCTTGCGCTGCTGGTGGCGGAAATTCCGTTGTGGATGGCCGTCATGATCGAGCAAGGCGAAATTGATTTGGCGAGCTTTCCACACCCGACCACGCAAACCACTGAGGAGTTGCTGCGGTATTTTGACGACAACGTCAAACGCGCGGAATCGGCGTTGGAAAAGCTAAACGACAGCGATCTTGCAAATCAATTTACGTTGAAATCTAATGGCCAAGCGTTCTATTCATCACCGCTTCGCGTGGATTTGCGCACTACGCTGAATCATTGGGTGCATCACCGTGGGCAATTGACGGTTTATATGCGTTTGAATGACATAGCTGTTCCGGCGTTGTACGGACCGTCGGCAGATGACAAGAGTTTTAGCGTACGAAAGCGTAGACTTCGTGCGTAGCACACAAACGGAATGTCTTGCCTGAGAGTACGCCCGCGTGAGCGATGGCAGCGAAAATCCTTTAAACCTTGCAGGTTTTGAGCCCGAGGCGCAGCTGAACTGTATAGCGGAGTAAAACCTGCAAGGTTTAAGATTGCAGCGAACAGCGCGACGG
>JAEWLD010000081.1 GCA_023393485.1 Bacteroidota bacterium | reverse complement strand
GCCAAGAAACGCATCGAGGAAATTGCCAACAAAGAAGGTTTGTCAGGCGTGGCAACAGCTATTGAAAAGCTGGACAAACTCACTTCGGGCTGGCAGCCTTCGGATTTGATTATTATTGCGGCGCGTCCGGGTATGGGTAAAACCGCTTTCGTATTGTCGATGGCGCGCAACATCGCGATTGATTTTGGTCATCCGGTCGCACTGTTTTCGCTCGAGATGTCATCGGTACAGCTGATTACGCGTTTGATTTCATCCGAAACCGGATTGTCGTCAGAAAAACTTCGTACCGGCAAACTCGAAAAGCACGAATGGGAACAGCTTTCAATCAAGGTAAAAGACCTCGAGAAAGCGCCGTTATATATTGATGATACACCGTCGCTGTCGATTTTTGACCTTCGGGCCAAAGCGCGCCGATTGTCATCGCAGCATGGCATCAAACTCATCATCGTCGATTATCTCCAATTGATGACCGCCGGCGGACAGGCCGGAAAAGGCGGCGGAAACCGCGAACAGGAAATTTCCACGATTTCGCGTAACCTCAAGGCGCTCGCCAAGGAATTGAACGTTCCCGTAATTGCACTTTCGCAACTATCGCGCGCCGTTGAAACGCGTGGTTCGAGCAAAAGGCCTTTGCTTTCCGACCTTCGTGAGTCGGGTGCGATTGAGCAGGATGCCGATATCGTGTCGTTCATCTATCGTCCGGAATACTACAAAATAGATGAATGGGATGACGACGAGCATTCGCCGACTGAAGGCCAGGCCGAATTCATCATCGCCAAGCACCGTAACGGCTCGCTTGAAAATATTAGGCTTAAATTTATCGGCAACCTCGGTAAATTCGACAATCTTGACGATTACGGCGGCAGTTATGACGACCTTCCGTCAAAAATGAACCACGAAGACAATCCGTTCCTGACCAAGAATCTGCCCTCGGCCAATGATGCGTTTGGCAGTGGTTTCAGTAGTCGTGCGAATGATGATGATGATGTGCCGTTTTGATTTTTTTGGAGATAGAGTTTGTCCTGACCGGACTGGTTGTAGTATTTGGTATTCTGCCAAATCGAATGTTTTCGCTTGCCGGCGCGGCTCTCTTTTAGCTTATCCGTTTTTATTGTTTCCTAATAGGATTCGCTGAACCTCGTTCCTCGGTTTGGGGCGCGCCAAAAGTAAGCCCGCGGCAGCGACAATCCGCGGCAGCGAAATCTTTAAAGTTCCGTCGCTTTCAAGCGACTTTCAATCTACAGTGAATTTTTTTTTTCACCCGTATCAACAACCTTCTTATTCGTTTCCTTCTCAATTGTTTCCACATAAACCGCAAATTCAGAAGGCTCAATCCTAAGCCCGATGAAATCTGCATATGCGCGGGTAAATTCTGCGCCCAGGTACATGATCGCGGCGGTGTAATAAACCCAAACCAGAATCACGATCAGTGATCCGGCGGCGCCATAAGTAGATTCGGTACCGGTTTTTTCGATGTACAGCCCAATAAGGAAACGGCCCAGCATAAACAAAGCTGCGGTTACAAACGCACCCATTCTGACGTGTCGCCACCGGATTTTGACATCGGGCAAGACCTTGAAAATCACGCCGAACAAAACCGTGATTACAATAAAACTGATAATCAGGTTAAGGATGTTGAACAATATGACCGTAATATTCGGAAAGAAATTTTGCAGCCAGTCGCTCAAAGCTTGTACTGCGCCGTTTACCGCCAAGGATACAATCAGCAAAAAACCAAGCCCAATAATCAGCGACGATGACAGCAGCCGGTCTTTGAGCAGTTTTACCCAACCCCGTTTCGGTTTTGCCTTGACGCGCCATATGATGTTGATCGAGTCCTGGATTTCGCCAAAGACGGTCGTTGCACCAATGATTAAAGTAATTACGCCGATAATCACCGCCGAGGTCGTTTTACCCGAAAGTTCCAGATTCTGGATAATTTCCTGGATTTGCACCGCTGCCTTATCGCCGACCAGGCCGTTTATTTCGGTAAACAATTGCCCGCGTATCGCTTCCTCGCCAAGGAAAAAACCGACAAGCGATATCAAAAGCAGCAATAGCGGCCCGAGCGAAAAAATAGTATAATAAGAAAGCGATGCACTCAATTTTAGGCCTTTATCGTCGATAAATCCAACAAATGTGGCTTTGAGCATGCCCCAAAAGTCTTTGGCGGACTGCCGTGTAAAAAAATTTCCCATGATTTTGGTTTTGATGGCCTTATAAATTTACGCAGCATTCGGGATATGATGCTAGTTTTAACAAAACGAAAAGATTTATTGGGAAGTGCAAATGGGTTTTTGCGTTATATTTGGAGGATTTAAATTTGTTTGGGTTTGGGCGTTTCCCTTCGGGCCGCGCTTTCGGCACTCGCTTTTTGCCTCGTGCCTCGTCAAAAGAGCTCAAACAGAGCCTCAATCGCTAACGCGGTAGATGGCAAATTAATGTTCGGTTTTAAAAATGGCATTTAGGAGAATCATTATCGCTTTATGTTTGTTTATCGCCCTTGCGGCGAAGGCATCGTTTATTCTTCTTCCGATGGATGAAAGCACGCAAGCCAATCACCTAAAAGCTTACGGCATCACGTATTGGGCGCTTGACAAACAGTACAAAGCGAGCTGGCTCCTCAATTATCGCGGCGGTTCGTTTCTGCTTCCTGATGCGCCTGAAATAAGAAAAGAATGCCAGATTCGAGGTGTCACTTTCGAAGTGATTTCCGATGCCGAACAGCAGGCAATCCTCGATGAAATCTCTAGTCCGTCGCAAAACATGGAAGCGGTTGTACTCGAAAAGGCGCCAAAAATTGCGGTCTATACGCCGCCGGGAAAGCAACCTTGGGACGATGCGGTGACGCTCGTTTTGACCTATGCCGAAATTCCGTTTACGGCGGTTTATGATAAAGAAGTGCTCAGCGATCAGCTTTTACTATACGATTGGCTGCATTTGCACCACGAGGATTTTACCGGGCAATATGGCAAGTTCTTCGGGGCTTATCGCAATGCGCCATGGTATATCCAGCAAAAGAAAGAAGCCGAAGCTTTGGCAGCCGAACTCGGTTATGCGAAAGTTTCTGAAGAGAAATTGGCCGTCGCCAAGAAAATCCGGGATTTTGTAATCGGCGGTGGTTTTATGTTCGCGATGTGTTCGGCTACCGACAGTTTTGATATTGCGCTCGCGGCAGAAGGCGTAGACATTTGCGAGCCGATGTTTGATGGCGATGGCAGCGATGCCAATTATCAATCGCGGATCGACTACTCCAAGTCGTTCGCATTTAAAAATTACACACTGGAACGCCGGCCGGAGCGCTATGAGTTTTCTGATATCGACATGACCGAAAAACGCCAGATGCCGATGGAAAAAGATTATTTCACGCTGATGGAATTTTCGGCCAAATGGGATGTGATTCCAAGTATGCTTTGCCAGAATCACACGCAGCTGGTCAAAGGCTTTATGGGACAAACCACATCGTTTGACGGCGAACTGATCAAGTCAAACGTATTGATTCTCGGTGAAAACCAGATCAACGGCGAAGCGCGATATATCCACGGGCAAAAAGGCAAAGGGTTCTTTACTTTTTATGGCGGCCATGATCCCGAAGATTATCAGCACCGCGTCGGAGACCAGCCAACGGTGCTTGACCTCCATCCTAATTCGCCCGGTTACCGTTTGATTCTGAACAATGTTCTTTTTCCCGCAGCGCGCAAGAAAAAACAAAAAACCTGATGAAACATTTTTACTTTTTGGTATTGTTGTTTTGCGGCCTGGTAGGCGCGCAGCCATCGGTTAAAGGCAAACTTGGCCTGATGAGTGCCGCCCACGACCGCGATTATATTTTGCGGAATACAAAAGTGATTTTGCTGACCAAGGGCGCGCGTGATACAACAACGATCAATGAAAGGCTCGAGTTCGAATTTGCAAACGCAACGCCGGGGCCGGCCTTTATTTATCTGTCTTCACCGGTATTGCCGAAACATACCGAGTACAAATTCCGGGTGAGAAAAAATAAACCCACCAAAGTCTCGATTGAGTATGCCCGTTTCCAGACGCAAATGGGTTACGCAAAGTCGCCCGAAGAACGAGAAGCCGACCTTGCGACGGGATTTTCCATTGCCCGCCTCGCGCTCGATTTGGTTGTCTTTATCCAAGCCGTTACCCGTTAAGGAAGTGCGTTTCCCGAGGCTTTATACAACATGATTTTCGCGTTATATAATTTCCATTGACGACATCTTGTAAATTTTAACAGTTCGGCTATAACATTTCGGCTTGGTTTTAGAGGTAGCTTTATTACAAGTTACACTTCAAAATAAAATGCCATGGACACCGAAGAATTTTTAATCATAGCTGAAGAAATCGCACTACAACATCCGGAAGATGCAAAAGCAGTCCGATTTCTGGAATTGTGCAGCGGCTCCATCTACAATGACCGCGAATTGTTCACACTAGCCGGAGAAGTCGTACTGCGACACGCGGTTTGAAATCATTGACCAAGCGTCAATTCACTATATACCAAAAACTTAATAAAACGAAAAAAGTCCAGCAAAAACTGGACTTTATTTTTTATGAATTCACGGATCAGGATAAACAATTCGCGAATTCGCTTTTTTTTTATTCCGTCATTTGTTGTATTCGATAATGTAATCGAGCACTTTTTGCATCAAATGCACACGGTCTTTTCCGAGAACGTTGTGCTTGTGCATCGGATAGGCGAAGAAATCAACCTGTTTTCCAGCCTCTACGAATTTCTTGATCAGCGCAAAATTATTCTGCATCACAACAACGTCATCTATCGTGCCGTGGATCAAAAGTAATTTTCCTTTGAGGTTGTCGACATAATTCAGCGTTGAATTTTCGTCAAAACCTTTTTGGTTTTCAGCAGGCGTGTCCATATAACGCTCGCCATACATCACTTCATAGAATCTCCAGTCAGTGACCGGCCCGCCGGCAACGCCAACATTAAAAGTCCCGGCTTTGCGCAACATCAATGACGTGGTCATAAAGCCGCCATAACTCCAACCGTGGACCGCCAAACGGTTGCCGTCAACATAAGGCAGTGATTTGAGATACTCGACGCCTTTGAGCTGGTCTTCCATTTCATTGTAACCAACCCGGCCATGAATCACGCTTTCAAACGCAACGCCGCGATTTTCAGAACCACGGTTGTCGACTGTAAAGACAAGATAACCTTGTTCGGCCATCCAATACATCCAAAGGTTTGCGCCGTCAAGGAACGTATTGGTAATCATCTGCGCGTGCGGTCCGCCGTAGACATAAACCATGACTGGATATTTTTTGGTCGGGTCAAAGTTGCTTGGTTTGATCAATCTTGTATACAAATCCGTTGTGCCGTCAGCCCCTTTAATGGTCTTGATTTCGGCCGTGCCGATTGTATAACCATCATATTTGTTTTTGCTTTCAAGCAATGTCGTCGCCCTGCCGTTTTTGTCAATCAACAGCGATTTTGACGGCGTTGAATGATTGGTGTATTCATCAAAAATCCAGTTGGCATCGGATGAGACAGCCACGAAATGGGTTCCGTCGTTTTTGGTGACAAGTGTTTGTTTTCCTTTGAGGTCAACTTTATAGACAAGCAGGTTCGTCGGATTTGGCCCCGTCGCCATAAAGTAAATTTCAGTTCCAGCGGGGTTTGTGCCCAGGATTTCTTTGGCTACGAATTTATTTTTCGTCAATTGCCTAATCAGCTTGCCGTCGATTGAATAATAGTAAAGGTTGTCAAAGCCATCCTTTTCGGAAATCCAGACGAAGTTATTCGATTTTGCATTCGGGAAAAACGCCGGATGCTCGGGCTCGACCCAATTGGTGCTTTTTTCTTCGGTAATCGTCCTTACGAATTCGCCGGTGTTGGCATCGTAAAGATTCAGATGCATATCGTTTTGCCTGCGGTTCAGCTCGGCGATGACGACGTATTTTTCGTCCGGCGTCCAAGTGAGATTCGTCAAATAATCATCCGAATTGCCACGCGGCGATATGTAAACCGTCTTACGCGAATTGACGTTGAAGATGCCAACTTTAGGCTTTTCGCTCTTTTGCCCGATCATCGGATATTTGATGCTTTCAAGTCTGCCCGGAGTTGTCGTGATATCGAGCAGCGGATAATCTGCAACCTCGCGCTGGTCTTTTTGGTAGAACGCAATCAGATTCGACTTCGGCGACCAGAAAATCCCTTTGCTGATCCCAAACTCGTTTCTGGCAAAGAACTGTCCCGAAACGATTGCCGAGTCAGCGATGTCAGTTACGGCGATCTCAGTATGGTCTTTCAGCAGATAAAGGTTATTTTTCTCGGTATAGGCAATCATTTGCTTTGACGGATCAAGCTCCGAATTTTCAGCATGTTCCGGAATGCGCGCCCATTTTTTGCCCGCTTTTGTCGCAATGTTATACTCGAAAAACTGCGAACCGTCGGTCATCAGAAACGTATTCTGGTCTTTCCAATCAATGCCGAAAAAAGATTTGAAATCGCCGCCGGTCGCTTTGTTTAAGTCGGCCAGGGTCACGAGTTCGGCCGCCGTAGCGTTTGCGGTCGAGGCCGTCATCAGTTTGCGTCCCGAATCGCCGAAATAAACGTATTTGTTGGTGTTTGGAATCCATTGGAAGTTGAGCATTTTGTCGGCGCGGAACGCCCTGTTTTGCTGCATCACAGCTTCCTCAAGAGTAAATGTTTTCTGCGCTGATCCGGCCATTGAAATAAACAGGCCGATCGCGAAAAGTAGTTGCTTCATAATTTGAATTTTGGAGCGTATAGATATTAATAAGGTTCCAAGGGTTAAGTCTTAAGAAAATACAATGTGTTACAAAAAAAGGATACGATCAGAGAAAGTATCCTTTTTTTGCGATTGTAGATTTTGATTTATACGATGCCCTGCTCGTTTTCCTTATCGAGGTATTCCTGGACAATATCGATCGCGTTGTCAACAACGTCGCTCAATGCCGTGATGAAAGTGCCTTCTTCGGCAATGTTCATTGCGTGTTTGATCGCATCGGTTTCTTTGGTGATGATTTCATGCGTGACCTGGTTTTCGGACTCCGCAATGCCTTCTAGGATCAGGTTATTGATTTCGTCTTCTGTGCGGCCGCGCAAATGTTTTTCCTGGCGGATGATGATATGGTCGAACATTCGCCCGGCAATTTTCGCACATTCGCGGATGTCCTCGTCGCGGCGGTCACCCACACCGGCAATGATGCCGATTTTTTTATTCGCTTCAACAGATTTGAGGTATTCTTCAATCCCGCGATAACCGGCCGGATTGTGCGCAAAATCAATCATCACTTTGAATTTCCTGAACGTAAACACGTTCATTCTGCCCGGAGTCTGCGCAGCGCCCGGAATGAAAGTCCTCAGCGGAAGGCTGATGTCTTCTGTCTGGAAACCATAAAGATAGGCCGCAAGCGTCGCCGCGAGCGCGTTGGCGATCATAAACCGCGCTTTGCCGTCCATTGTCAAAGGCACATGCAACGCTTTTTCGACGCGGATTTTCCATTCGCCTTTCTTGATCGTGATAAAACCATTTTCATAGACACAAACCGTTTTGCCTTCCTTTGATTGCTGTTTGATCAGTGGATGGTCTTCATCCATCGCAAAATACGCGACTTTGCAGCGCAGGTTTTTGGCTATTTTGACGCATTGTTCGTCTTCGGCATTTAAAATTGCCCAGCCGTCTTTCTTGACGCTTTCGACGACGGTACTTTTCACGCGCGCCAAATCGTCGAGCGTATGGATGTCGCTCAATCCCAAATGGTCTTCCTGGATGTTGGTGATAATTGCGATGTCGCAACGCCCAAAACCAAGGCCCGAGCGCAAAATTCCACCGCGTGCGGTTTCGAGCACTGCGAACTCAACCGTTGGATCTTTCAGGATATATTCGGCCGAAATCGGTCCGGTCGTATCGCCTTTTTCCATCATGTGGTTCTGGACATAGATGCCATCCGAAGTCGTAAAGCCGACCTTATAACCGTTGTTTTTGACAATGTGCGCAATCAGTCGGGTAGTGGTTGTTTTTCCATTCGTTCCTGTAACGGCGATGATTGGGATGCGGCTCGGTTTGCCCGGCGGATAAAGCATGTCGATTACAGGCGCCGCAACATTTCTCGGCAGTCCTTCAGACGGCGCCAAATGCATCCGGAATCCCGGCGCGGCGTTTACTTCGAGAATGCAACCGCCGTTTTCCTTGAGCGGCTGCGTCAGGTTTTCGGCCATGATGTCGACGCCGCAAATATCGAGACCGATCACGCGCGAAATCCGTTCGCAAAGGAAAATGTTTTCGGGGTGCATCATGTC
>JAEWLD010000084.1 GCA_023393485.1 Bacteroidota bacterium | reverse complement strand
CGTGAGTTGTATCCAGAATCTTGGTGTCAACGATGCGGGAAATGTGATTGATTTCACCTACTATCCAAACCCGACCAACGGAACAGTAAACATTGCTTCAAACACCGATATTGAAGAGGTGACTGTTTATAATGTCCAAGGCCAATTGCTATATCACGCAAAGAACAGCGGCCTCAATGAGAGGATTGATGTTTCGGCATTTGCGACGGGCACTTATTTCTTCAAATTGAACTTTGCGGGTGGCAAGCAAGCCAACTTCAAGATCGTCAAGAATTAAACGCAAGTATATAAAAGAAAAGCCGCTGTAAAAAGCGGCTTTTTTTATTCCATCGATTGCATCATTTCAAGTGCTTTTTTTACCGACTTGACATTTTCAAAAGTAAGCAGCAGACGTAATCCGTTTGGTGTCTGCTTTTCTTTTATCCGGCAAATGTCTGCATGTTTCTGGACAAATTCGAGCAATTTGGTGAACCTGCTTGATTGGTAAAAATCCGATTGCTGGTCAGAAATGAAATAGCCGATCATCTTGCCTTGTTTCATCACAAGTTTTTCGATGCCGAGCCGCGCCGCAATCCATTTGATCCTAATGCTGTTGAGCAACGCTTCCGCGGGTTTTGGCAAAGCGCCGAACCGGTCAATAAGCCGATTTTGGTACTCAAGAAGCGCATTTTCTTCCTTGATCAGGCTGAGTTCGTTATAAAGATTAAGCCTCTCCGATACCGTGTTGATATATTCATCAGGGAACAGCAGTTCAAAATCGCTGTCAATCTGTACATCCTTGACGAATTCGCGGTCTGAGGTGTCGTCGTGATAATATAAGTCCTTGAACTCATTTTCCTTGAGTTCCTCAATGGCTTCGTTCATGATTTTCTGGTAAGTCTCAAACCCGATTTCATTGATAAACCCGCTTTGTTCGCCACCGAGCAAATCACCGGCGCCGCGGATTTCAAGATCTTTCATCGCGATGTTGAACCCGCTGCCAAGCTCGCTGAATTGTTCGAGCGCATGTATTCGTTTTCTCGCATCTTCGGTCATTGCCGAATACGGCGGCGTAATAAAATAGCAAAACGCTTTTTTGTTGCTGCGTCCGACCCTACCGCGCATCTGGTGTAAGTCAGACAGCCCGAAATTGTTGGCGTTGTTGATAAATATCGTATTCGCGTTCGGCACGTCCAGACCGCTTTCAATAATCGTCGTGGCGACCAGAACGTCAAATTCGCCATTCATGAAGGCAAGCATCAATTCCTCGAGTTTTTTTCCATCCATCTGGCCGTGGCCGACACCGACGCGCGCATCGGGAACCAATCGCTGGATCATGCCGGCGATTTCTTTGATATTTTCGATTCGGTTGTTGATGAAAAACACTTGGCCATTGCGCTGGATTTCATAAGAAATGGCGTCGCGAATGGTTTCTTCATTGAAGCCGACGACATGTGTTTCAATTGGATAGCGGTTTGGCGGCGGCGTTGTAATGACAGACAAATCGCGCGCAGCCATCAGCGAAAATTGCAGTGTGCGCGGAATCGGCGTTGCGGTCAAAGTCAATGTATCGACATTCGAAGCGATTGTCTTGAGTTTGTCTTTGACGTTGACACCGAATTTCTGCTCTTCGTCGACGATCAACAATCCCAAATCCCTGAATTTGACATTTTTGTTGACCAGTTGGTGCGTACCGATGATGATATCGAGTCTTCCCTCAGCGAGTTGCTTTAAAGTTTCGGTTTTCTCCTTCGCCGTCCTGAATCTGTTGAGATAGCCGATGGTTACAGGCATTTCCTTCAAGCGCTCCGAGAACGTGCGAAAATGTTGATAGGCGAGAATGGTTGTCGGGACCAGAATGGCAACCTGTTTTCCGTTGTCGACCGCTTTAAACGCCGCGCGAATTGCGACTTCTGTCTTGCCGAACCCAACATCGCCGCAGACCAGACGATCCATCGGGCGTTCGCTTTCCATATCGGCCTTGACTTCCTGGGTCGCCTTGGTTTGGTCGGGCGTATCCTCGTAAATGAACGATGACTCGAGTTCCAATTGCAGGTAACTGTCAGGGTTGTATTGGAAGCCTTTTTCAAGCCTGCGCTTGGCGTAAAGCTGAATCAGGTTGAAGGCAATATGCCGAACGCGCGCCTTGGTTTTTGCCTTGAGTGCTTTCCATGCACCCGAACCGAGCTTGTAGATTTTAGGCGGTGCGCCGTCTTTTCCGTTGTATTTTGAAATTTTATGAAGCGAATGGATGCTGACATAAACGATATCATTATCTGCATAAACGAGCTTGATCGCTTCCTGCATTTTGCCTTCGACCTCAATCTTTTGCAGTCCGCCGAATTTGCCGATGCCGTGGTCAATATGCGTCACATAATCGCCGACAGACAAAGTATTCAGTTCTTTCAGGGTTATCGCCTGCTTTTTGGCGTAGCCGTTTTTGATGCTGAACTTGTGGTATCGTTCAAAAATCTGGTGATCGGTATAACACGCGATCCGGCTGTCGGGGTCAACGAAACCTTGATAAAGCGGCAACACGATCGTATCATACTGCTTCCGGATGTTTTCGTGATTTGCTTCGTCGAGTGACTCAAAGATGTCATGAAAACGCTTGGCCTGCGTTTCATTTGAGCAGCATAGATAATTGCGGATGCCCGAAGCATGGTTTTCCGAGAGGTTGTTCAGCAGCAAGTCAAACTGTTTGTTGAATGCCGGCTGTGGCTGAATATTGAATGCAAAGGTTTCTTCTGTATCAAAAAAAGCCCTTGATCCGATTTCGGCTATCGTGAAACGCAGCGCTTGGCGGTTGAAACTGGCGCGGTCGAGGAACAATTCTTCAGGCGAAACGTGTTTGATTGTCGCATCGAGCCTGGCGAATGACTCTGTCGCTTTCTCGAACAATTTATCGAGCTGGGCAAGCAAAAGTTCGGTGTCTTTGAGGAAAATTACCGTTTCATTGCTGATATAATCAAGGAAACTCTCGCGTTTGTCACGGAAGAACTTGTTTTCGACGTTGGGTATGATCGTGATTTTTTTCTGTTTTTCGACCGAAAGCTGCGTCTCGACGTCAAACGATCTTATCGAATCGACTTCGTTGCCGAAAAATTCAATGCGGTACGGATTGTCATTCGAAAACGAAAATACGTCGATTATGCCACCGCGGACGGAGAATTCGCCCGGTTCGGTGATAAAATCGACGCGACGGAACTCGTATTCGTGCAAAACCTCGTTGATGAAATCGATTGAAATCCGGTCGCCGACGGCTACTTTGAGCGTGTTTTTTTCGAGCTCTTTCCGCGTGATGACTTTTTCAAACACCGCGTCGGCATAAGTTACGATTATTGCGGGTTTTTTCCGAGAATTGATCCGGTTGAGCACTTCGGCACGCAATAGGACGGTGGCGTTGTCCGTCTCTTCAAGCTGATAGGGCCGGCGATACGATCCGGGATAAAACAACACGTGATTTTCACCGAGCAATTGTTCGAGGTCATTGAGGTAATACGCGGCTTCTTCCTTGTCATTGAACACAAGCAAAAAAGGGCGTTCGGCTTTCTCAAAAAGGGTTTTTACCACAAAAGACAGCGATGAGCCGAGCAAGCCTTTGACAAAAACTTTATTGTCGCGCTTGCCGAGGCTTTCAGCGAGCGTGGCGACTTTAGGATTTCTGTCGTATTGATTGTAGATGGCGGTCTTGCTCAAGATTATTTTTTCATTAAGCCCATCATTGCGGCGCTGCGTTGCCGCATGCGTTCCCTTTTGTCAGGCATGACAGGTTTGGGCTCGGGGCTCGGGTTATTCACCTCATTAGATAAATTTTTTTTATCGGTATTCGGTGGATGTTGCACATTTGGGATTGCACGCGCAGTGTCAAGCATTCGCAGCATGTCGGCCTCGCCTTCTTCTTTCGGGATTTGGCTGCGGCGTACGATTTCGCCCATTTGCGATTGCAGAGCCGTTACCTCTGTATTGATATCGGAGATGAGTGCGATGAC